>CANKGI010000001.1 GCA_947481365.1 Bacteroidota bacterium
AATCAGCAAAAAACAACATTGTACAGAGGAGTAAATTATACCGTAACAACTTATCGTCAGACAAATTATGATCCGATGACCACCAAAGTGTGGATTGATTATAACATGAATGCTCAGTTTACTGATGCTGGTGAAACAATCATCAATCAAGTACGAGCTTACAATATCAGTACTTCACAAACATTCAGAATACCTGATGCCAACCCAACAGGAAATACAAGAATGCGTGTTGGTATCGGTTATGACATTACAACAGTTACACCTGATTATGCTCAGATTGGTTGTTTTGAAGATTACGGAATCAATATTGGAAAAGACCTTATAGCTCCTGTGGTAACATTAAATGGTTCGGCAGTGCATAAAATGCAAGTAGGTAAATCATTTGTTGATCCGGGAGTTGTGGCTATTGATAACCTTGAAGGTAACATTACCACAAGCGGAAGATTAGTAAGAACAGGATATGTAGATACATCTAAAGTTGGATATTACACATTGATTTATACTGCTACCGATTTATACGGAAATGTTTCGATACCGGTAACACGTGTGGTTCAAGTTGAAGTAAATCAAACTGGTCCTACGCTTACATTAAACGGTTCTGATACAATGATGGTTGGTGTAAAAACAGCCTTTACCGATCCAGGTGCTGTGGCAGTTGATAATATTGGTGCAAACATATCTGGACTGATTGTTAGAACTGGAACACTTGATGTAAACACACTTGGCAATTACACCTTAACTTATAAGGTTACAGATGCCTTCGGATTTACTTCTCAAAAGATACGTACAGTAATGGTAAAAGATACCTCTAAACCTGCTATTCAAAGTTTATCTGGCAACAGCACTATTCGCTGGCAAATTGGGACTGCTTATGTTGATCAAGTGAAGGTAACTGATAATTACTGGTCGAACCTGATTGCTACTCCAACTGGTGTTGTGAATGTGAATGTGATAGGTACTTATACCTTAACTTACAATGTTACCGATGGTTCGGGTAATGCTGCAACACCTTATATGCTTGTTGTAAAAATTGATGATATTGAGGCTCCTGTTCTAAAATTGAACGGACAATCTGATATGACAGTAGATGTAAAAACTGTTTTTGTTGATCCTGGATATACTGTATCGGATAATTACTATTCGACAGGAAGTTTGAATGTAACAAAAACACCTGCAAACGGTCCGAACATGAATACGTTAAACAACACCACAATTACTTATACAGCATGCGATCCATCAAACAACTGTACTTCATTAACTCGTACAGTTCATGTGGTAGATAAAATTGCTCCGGTTATTAGTATTGTTGGTGCTAACCCTTATTATCACCCACGCTTCCAACAATATGTTGATCCGGGTGTGATTTTAACTGACAACTTTTACACAGATGCTCAAATGCGCATAAACTTTACTCCTGATTACAGTGCTGTTAGTAACGACAAACCAGGTTACTATTATGTTTATTATAAACTATCAGATCTGTCGGGCAATGTTGCTAAAATTGTTTCAAGATTAGTTATCGTTAATGAAGCTGCCACAACAGGTATATCAAATGTGAATGGAAATGCAGCGATGAAATTATATCCAAATCCTAATAATGGTAAATTTACAATTGATGCCGAAGGAACTGAAATCACTTCAGTAAAAGTTTACAATATTATTGGCACGTTGGTGAAAGAAATCAGCAACAAAGACAATAGTAAAACAATTGAAATTGATATGGCCGGTGTGAGTGAAGGTGTTTATATTGTGAGAACTGAAGGTCAGGGTAAAATTGCTACACAGAAAATTACAATCGTGAAGTAAAAAACATAAAGCTAATTTTAAAAGCAGCCGTCTTCGTACGGCTGTTTTTTTTTATCAAAATTTAACTAATCATTTTAGTAATCAGTAAACGAAATTTTAAGAATATTTTTGGTGCTAGAAGTTAATTTATAATGATCATCAATTCGATGTGGTACGATACAAATGATGTCGTTGTTTGAAGTGCAAATAAGCAATGCATTCTCCTTGTCGATTAAACTAATTTTTTTGTCAATAAAAAAATCACTTACCTTCTTGTTGTTTTTCATTCCAAGTGGAGTGAATAAATCCCCTTTTTGCCATTTGCGAATAATCAATGGAAAGGAGATAAGATCTGCATCTAAATAAAAAAAGTAATCATCGAATATTAATTCAGAATCACCAGACAAATATTCGAATGTAAGGTTTGTACTAGAGAAGTTAACGCTACAAGTATTCTGATCAACTTGAATTTCATTTACTGAAGAAAGGTTTAGTTTTGATAGGATTAAAAAATCTCTGTCTTTAATGAGGATATGTGTTTTTGAATAGAACTTTTTACCACTTTGTTCATTAAGAGAATTGAATATTTGAGATGATTGAAAATAGTTAAAATTAAATGGTTGTAAAAACTCAAAAAGCATACAACTTAAATCATCAATTTCTAATAATAATGGAATAGAAATTTTGATAATACCATTTTCTGATGTGTGTACATTATTCCATTTTTCTGTTACATATAATTTGTAAATTTTTTCAACTGAAAATATGTTTTTGGTGAGCATCAAAACATGTTCTTCAAACTTTGGATTTATTTCTTTAAGAATAGGAATAACGGTGTTCCTTATTTTGTTTCTCGAGTATTTATTTGAATCATTAGAACTGTCGGATCTAAAATGAATATTGTTTTGATTCGCATATGAAATGATTTCCTCTTTTTTAGCAAACAATAAAGGGCGAATAATTTTTCCGTTTATCGGTTTAATTCCATGTAATCCTGTTATACCAGTTCCTCTTGATATATTTAAAAGCAATGTTTCGGCAATGTCACTTAAATGATGAGCAGTAGCAATAAATTCATAATTGTTTGAAAGTGCAATTTCATTGAACCAAGTATATCGAAGTTCTCTGGCTGATTCCTGAATCCCTTTCTTGTTTTCCAATTGATATTTGCCAACATCAAATTTCTTTTCAAAAAAAGGAATGGATTGAGTGAGACAATAATTTTTAACAAAAATATAATCATCCTCGCTTTCTTTACCTCTTAAATTAAAATTACAATGGGCCACAGCAATGTGGTGTTTTGTTTTTTGAAAGAGGTTAAGCAGCACCATAGAATCAACACCTCCACTTACTGTAATCAGAATGCGGTGTGTTTTTTGGAACTTAAGTTCAGATGCTAAAAAAAAATCAAAACGAGAAATCATATTCAATGCATCAAAATTAGTTTAAATCTTTAGTTTTGAAATCAATTATTAGAAAGTGTACAGAAGATATATCCTCACGCTATTTGTTATAACCCTATCAGCTATCTGCTTGGCGCAAAAACCGGCTAAGGTTGAAATCATTTCGGCTAATTCGCTGGAGTACGACCAAAGTTTAACGGGCAAAGTAAAAAAAATGATTGGTAACGTGCAGTTGAAACAAGCTAAAACATTACTGTATTGTGATAGTGCTTATCTGTATGAAGATTCAAATTACGTTGAAGCTTTTAGCAATGTTAGGATAAATGATAACGACAGTGTTTTTATGTATGCCGATTTTTTGAGATATGACGGTGATAGGAAGAAAGCAAGGTTAGAAAGAAATGTTCGGATGAACGACAAAACCATGAACCTTACAAGTAATGAATTGGATTTTGATATGAATACCAATATGGCAAATTATAATACAGGAGGTAAAATCATCAGTAAAGAAAATGTGCTTACCAGTCAGATTGGATATTACTTTACAGATTCAAAAGAGTTTTATTACCGAAAGGATGTTTTATTGGTTAATCCCGATTATACAATGACTTGCGATACGCTTAAATATAATACTGTTTCGCATATTTCATCATTCTTTGGGCCAACAAATATTATCAGTAAAACAGACAGGATATATTGCGAAAATGGTTGGTACAATACAGATAAAGAAATAGCGCAGTTTAACAAGAATGCTGAAGTGATTAATAAATCGAATAAACTCAGAGCCGACAGTATTTATTATGAAAGTAAAACCGAATATGGTAAAGCTTTCCGAAACATTGAATTAACCGATACAGTCAATAAGATTGTTATTTATGGCGATTACGGAGAAATGATAGGAAAGGAGAAAAAAAGTTTTGTTACGGTAAATGCTATGGCAAAAAAAATAATGTCGAACGATTCGATGTATTTATTTGCCGATACGATATTCTCTTTTCAAAGGTTAAAAAATCGCAAACAGGTTGTAAAAGCATATTACCATGCAAAGATTTTAAAAATCGACATACAGTCGATATGCGATTCGTTGGTTTATAATTATGATGATTCATTGATCATGTTGTACCATAATCCCATTATGTGGTCGGGGCAAAACCAAATCACATCCGATACCATCATACTATTTATTAATAACAATAAACTCGACTCATTTTATTTAAGATACAATGCTTTTATTATTTCACGAGAAGGTGCATTGGAATTTAACCAGGTAAAAGGTAAAAATATGAAAGGCTTTTTTGATGATAATAAAATCAAGTATATGCAGGTATACGGAAACGGGCAAAGTATCTATTATGGTAAAGATGATAGCACCTACATTGGAGTGAATGTAATCGATTGCAGTGAAATGGAATTTATGTTTAAAGATAACAAAATTGATAAGGGTAAATTTATCACACAACCCGATGCCGTTTTTTATCCTTTGGATGAAATGAAACCTGAAGAATTAAGACTAAAAGGATTTAAGTGGCAATACAAACTAAAACCAGACATAAAGCTTGTAAAACAGCACTTTAAGAACAGGATTAAATATTAACTAAATATTATGCATTTAAAACTTTGATTTCTGTTTTTTTTTTTGAATCTTTGAGATTCACATTGAAATACAATAACTATAATTTGATATGAAAGCTAACTTTACTTTAAACTTTAAGATTGCATTAAAAGCAATCGTTTTAACTGTTACCTTGGGTGTTTACGGATTTGCGAATGCGCAGAATGGTATCCCGGCCGCATTACAAGGTGGAACCACTTATTATGTTGATGGAATAGGTGCTAATTTGGATAACGTGAAAGATACTTTTCAGAGTCTTTCTGGAACTTATTCTTCAGCAATTAATCCTGTGCCAACATCAGCAGGGTTAATTCCATATTTGCAGTTAATGGGTTCCGATCCGGCAACTATTGGTACAATTACCATTATGTTAGCCCCTGGTTATTCAACTGCTAATGCAGGGTCAGGTTATGTTGAATTAAACCCAATGAGTCTTGATGCAACTGGACTTAATTATCCGGGTATTTCACCAAATCGATCTGTTCAGTTAAAATGTACTCCCGGTTATAATTACACAATTACTACCAGTACAATTTTAAGTGGAACAAGTAGTTTGTTCAAATTAAGTGGTGTGTCATATTTTACGATAGATGGACAAGCAACACTTGGACAAAATAACCTTACGTTTAAAATGAATACCAGTTCATTTACTAACACAATTAAAGTTATTGAAATCATTCCTCAAGCAACTGCAAGTTGTAATAGCATAACTATTCAAAATTGTAATATCGTTGGTAGTAGTACAACAGCAACCGTATATCCTTTTGCTGGTATATATCTAGGAGGTGTTTCGGCTCCTTCAAATGCACTTCGAAGAAGCAATAATATTATCATTCAAAACAATGTGATTAAGGCTGTAACTAATGGAGTTTATATTCGTGGTTGTGGTCCTGCAAACTCTTCTTTACCTGCTACAACAGGGTATGATTTAGGTTTAATTGTTCGTGGAAATACAATTGGCGGTACAATTGCTCCGGGTGGTACTCAAAATACAGATTTTCTTGGAGGTGGTATTTATTCTACAGGTGGTGCTGGTATTTATTTAGCTGCACAAGCAAATGCATTAGTTGAAAACAATATTGTTAGAAACAGTATAAACTCAGTATCATATTTTGGAAACTTTAGAGGTATAGCACTTTCAGTAGAGGGAGGTGCAACGGCAGTAGATAGTGGTGTAACAGTAAACAGAAATAGAATTTATAATATTAATACAAGTTATCCTGGTCAAGGTTCTTATGGTATTAGAATGAACATGGGGTCGCATACACAACCATTAAGCATTTCTTTTACTAACAATACAATCGGAAATATTACAGCATCAAATGCTGTTTCGGGTATTGCTGGATTATTATATCCTATTGGTCTTTCTATCGAAGACAACTCAGCAAATGTTGGAGCATCGATAAGTCATAACTCAATCAATTTATATGGTAGTTTGATGGCTAACAACACAAATTCTGGTTGTGTAAATATTGGTGCTACAGTTTCTGGAGGTATCGTTCTAACAAATAACATTCTTGCAAATAGAATGGGAAGAGCTTCTTCGGCAACATTAGGTGGAACAATAAACTATTGTGTGATTGTAAATAATGTTTCGGCAGTTACACCAAATCCATTTACATTAATTAACGGAAATGATTATTACGTAAACAATTTTGATGGTGGTAATTCATTTTTAGGATATGCTGCAGGTATAACAGGAAACAAACAACTTGTTTCTATTAACCATTGGAGAAATTTTACAACGCAAGATGCTGCAAGTATTTCAGCAATTCCTCCGTTTTTATCAGATACATTATTAGATTTAAATAGTTCTACTTCATCTATCATATCAACATCAGGTATTTCAGGAACAGGAGTTACTTTAGATGCGAACGGAAATGCTCGCTCATTAACAACACCTTCTATAGGAGCTTTCGAATTTACATCAAATCCATTAGCCGTTAATGTTCCGCTTACTGCAGGTTTAGCTGGTATTGTATATCCTATTACAGGAACAGGAAATGCTTGGCCTACACTTTCAGCGCCAACAGTTGGTTCGTTTAATACATTATCTGATGCGATATCATATTTAAATGCATACGGAACATCAGGAACTGGAAGTATTATTTTCGAATTGGCTGCAACATATACAGGTGAAGGTTCAAAATATTTACCCGCTATGATCGATTATCCAAATGCTTTGGCTTCTCGTACAGTTACGATTCGTCCGGCTCTTGGTGTTAATGATACATTGACAATTCCAAATCAAGCGAACTTCAATTATTCAAGTGTTCTTCGTTTTATTGGAGCAAGGTATATTACAGTAGATGGAAGAAATCAAAATATGACGATTTTAATGCCGTCATTAGCAAATAATATTACCGGTGCTCGTTGTGTTGCAATTACACCTTCAGATCAATCGGCTACAACAGATATTACAATTAAAAACTGCATCATTACAGGTAACTCAAGCCCTTTTGCAATTAATACTTTCGCTGGTATTTATTTAGGTCATTATGCTCCGGCTTCAGGTAATGCTGCAAGTGCACAATTCAGCCAAAATAATAACATCATTATTACAAATAACTTAATTCAAGCGGTTCGTACAGGTATTTACCTTAGAGGTCCAAATATTGGTAGCGGACAAAGTCAAAATGTATTTATTGGAACTAACAGAATTGGTGGAGATATTCCTTACGGAGGTTCTGCAAATACCACTTATTTAGGTGGAGCTGCAAGTATGGCTGGAATATTCATGAAAGGTATTTCCAATTCAATTGTAGATGGAAATATTATTAAAAACTCCGCATCAGCTATATCTAATGATTTCAGAGGTATTGATATGGATGCATTAAGTGAGTCGGGAACAGATTCAAGTATTACTGTTAAAAATAATCAGATATACAACTTAACATCAACAAGTGTTTCATGTGTAGGTATCAGAGTATATTTAGGAGTTGATACACTTCGTAACTTAAGTTTTATCAATAATTTTATTGGTAAAATTCAAGGTATTGGAGCAGGTACTTTTTACAGTACAAGTAATCCAAACGGATTTATTATTGATGGTACTACCCAAGTTAGTAATATTGGTGTAACAATGTATTATAACACTATTCAGTTAAGCGGAAAAACCCTTAATGGAAATAGCGGATCTTCATGTTTGTATTTAGGTGCAAACATCAGAGGTGGATTAATTGTAAGAAATAACTTATTAGTAAATGCATTAGGAACAACTACTGGAACTACAGGTTATGCTTATGCTATTCAAACCGGTGCTGCATCTAACCCTTTATCTACCGCATATGGTATAGTTAATAGCAATGTTTATTATGCAGGTGGTGCAGTAGCTAACAACTTTGTTGGATATGCAGCAGGTATTAACTACAGTTCTTTAGGAACATGGAAAGCTTATACATTACAAGATACTTCTTCTTATTCAAGTAAAGTGTTGTTTGTTTCGGATACAGTGCCTGATGTTCAATTAGCAACAGCAGGTCCGGTGTTTTATGGTGGTGTAACAATACCTTCAGTAAATTACGATATTTATAGTAACATCCGTTTCGGATTTGGAGGTTACAACAGAACACCAGCAGGCTCAAATCCTTGTATTGGTGCTGTTGAGTTTGGTCAACCATATTCAGGATTAACAGGTGGAGCTACATATAATATTAATGGTATTCAAAATCCGCCATTAAAATCATCACCAGGAGTTGGTTCTTTCCAAACTATCAGTAAAGCATTCCAATACTTAATAGCAAATGGCGTTGTTGGAAATACAGCTCCAGCAGCTCCAGTAAAATTATTGATATCTTCAGGTTATGCCGGTGAAGGAGATACATTGATTCTTCCTTTAACAGAGTATCCTAATATGAATGCAAACCGTGTTGTTGTATTAACAACAGATTCGCAAAGAACTATTACCACTACAGGAGGAGCATACGCACCATATAATAACAGTGGTAGTGTGATTAGATTTAGCGGTGCATCTTATTTTACAATAGAAGGTTCGATAAACGGAACAAATACAAAAGATTTAACAATTGCATTGCCTTCAATTACCAATACAAATCAGTCACTTAAAGTTATTGATTTGATTCCTGGAAATATTCCTTCAACAAATATCACTATTCAAAATTGTAACATTTTAGGAAGTTCAACAACCATTGGATGTAACACTTTTGCCGGAATTTATTCAGGAGGTACCTCTGCAACTGCACCATATTATATTGGTAACCCTGCTTTTAGAGGTTCAAACAATAATAGTTTCATTAATAACTTTATTGGTGGTGTTCATTATGGAGTGTATTTACGTGGAGTAGGTTCGGCTACACTAAGAGGTCAGCAAGATGTTGGAAATATCATTCGTGGTAACAACATTGGTGGTAATATCAATATAGGCGGAAGTCAGCCAACTAATTTCTGGGGAGGTTTTGACCAATCAGCTGCTATTTTCTTAAGTGCTCAATCAGCTACAGTTGTTGAAAATAATGTGATCAAAAATAATATACGTACAAATAATCAGGTTCGTGGTATTGAGTTCTCAAATGTTTCGGGAGTTCTTTCAGTTGACTCAGGTGTATTGGTTTCTAAAAACAACATTTACAACTTGGTTACCAATCAGCCAGCTATTTGGGGTATGTATTTAAACATTGGTAGCGATAGTATTAAAAACAACACCATTGTTAATAATTGGATTTCAGGAATTTCTGCTAGTGGAACTTTTGGTTCTCCTGGTCTTTCTTTCTTTAATCCTGCTGCTATATATGTAGATGCAACAACTAATATTTACAACTTAGGTTTGAATATTTGGTTCAACTCAATCAACTTTGGTCCATCTACAGCTATTACTGGTACAACATACGGATTAGTAAACGCAAGTTCTTCGGTAAATGGAGTTCAATTCTCTCCACTGATTAGAGGTGGTATTTCTTTGAAAAATAATATTATTCAAAATAGATTACCACACACTGCAACTGCTAACCCATCAACTTCATATGCTGTAGTTGTTGGAGCAAATAGTCCAAATATTTTCTCAGCATGTAACAACAACAATTATTTCAGTAACTCAACCGGTCCAGGAACAAACAATTTGATGGCATATAATGCAGCTGTTTCTCCGGTTATACTAAATACTGTGAATGCAATATCGGGTTATACAAATCAGGATACATCTTCAATGAGTTTTGTTACCTCTGTATTTACAAGTGATACAGTATTAACAATACCAGGTGGTACAACTTCAGTCTTGGTTAATAGAGGTTCATATATTTCTTCTGTAACTAACGATTATTCTAATAACCCTCGTCCATTTACTCCAACAATTGGAGCTGTGGAATTTGGTGGTAATCCAATTGATAGCTTGGCACCAAAGTTATACAACTTTACACCTGCATCATGCGGATATGGTCCATTTACAATTGATTTGAGAGCATACGCTAATACGATTACTGCAGATACTTTATATTATATGATTTATCCAAATCCTACAATTTATAAAGTGCAAGCATACTCTGTAATAGGAAACAGAAGGTTATATACAATACCAACTGCACCTGCTAATAGTTTAATTCTTTATAAAGATACATTATGGGGAGCATTGGGATTGAAAGCAACTGAACCCCTTACAACAGGATGGGATACAATTGCTACAAGTATTAATTCATTCCCTTATGGATATGGATTTGATGCACCTAATGTAAACAATTGGACAGTTCAACAAGTATCTGGTAATGGTGGATGGATTTTAGGTTCATACGGATCTAACGCTAACCCAGCTAACCAAAGCGCATACAGCGGAACTAAAGTAGCATTATTCGGAAACGGAACTGCAGCAGCTACGCCACTACCTTCAGGAACAAGATCAAGATTGGTATCACCATGTTTCGATATCAGTACAGCTAATTTGCCAACTCTTCGTTTCTGGGTTAGTCAAAATGCTGATCAAATAACTTTAAGAGATACGTTGATCGTTAATATTAATCTTGGTACAGGATGGATTCCAGTTACCGGAGTAATGAGACCAAATCCAAATTACACAACTCCTGGCTACATGCAAGTAGATGTTTGTCTATCAAGTTATGTTGGATCTTCATCATTGAGAATTGGTTTAGAAGCAATATCTAGAGGTGGTAACAACTTCCAAATAGATAGTATTATGATGATTGATAATTCAGTGAATTCTACCATCACTCCTAAAACAAATACCATTTGCGGTTACGATTCATTGACGTTAAACATTGCGAATTCTCAGCCTAGTATGAGTTATATGATGTATAACTTCTTTACAAATGCACCACTTTCTAATGCATACCAAGGTAATGGAGGTACATTAACATTGAAAGCGGCTAATCCAAATGTTGATTCAGTTTGGGTGAAGATATTAGCAACAAATACTTTGTCAGTTCTTTCTGGATGTTACAACTTCATGAATGATACAGCAAAAATTAACATTAAGTTATTTAAAAACGGACCATTTACAGCTGCAGGAACACCTTTTGGTGGAGCTTACAATGCAGGTGTATATGCAGTTCCAAATACATCTAATATTTATCCTCAGGATGGTGGTAAAGTTTATGATACTTTAACTTACAGATTGGTTCCACCTTCAGGTTTAACAAATGCTGATTATGGTACTAAATGGACAGTGGTATCAACTTCAATTAAAACCGTTACCAATATTCCAGCAACAACTACTCCTACATTTGTAGCACCAACACCACTTACAAGTGGTAAATACACTTGGATAGTTGCACAATCATCAGGAGATAGTTTATTCTATTTAAATATTAAATTACGCTTATTACCTACAGGTTGTGATTCAACTATTATTAGGGTAATTAAAATTACTTCAGCTCCTTTAACTTCATTCTCAAATGGAGGAAAAGACACAGCTTGTAGAGGTGCTGCAGTTAATTTCTTAAGTACAACTCCTCAAAATCCTGCAACTATGCCTTACGTATATGCATGGGATTTTGGAGATGGAACAACTTCAACCAATTCGGCAGCTAATAAAGTGTATACGATTTCTGGTACATATACTGTTAAACTAACAGTTACCAATAATGCAGGTTTGTTTACTACAGTTTCTAAAACATTTACAGTATTGGTTTCTCCTAAGTCATCATTTACGAATAGTAAGCCATGTAATGGAGATACTGTTGTATTTACAAATTCAACAACAGGTGCTGTTTCATACAATTGGACTTATTCAGGAGGTTATGGTTTTGGAACTTCATCTGCAGTTAACCCGCATATTTATCTTTCAACTCCTATTGATACTGGAACTTATTTTGTACAATTGGTTTCTACTAACTCATTAGGATGTAGAGACACAGCTGCAAATAATGTGTTGTTGTTTGCTAAGCCACACGCTCAGTTTACTATTTCAAACCATTGTTTAGGTTCGGTTGCTTCAATCGTTAATGGAACTACAATTTTAGGAGCTAATAATTCATTCGGTAGTGTTTGGTATTCTGGTAACGGTGATACTGCACTTTCTAATAATCCTACATTCAGATACAATAACAACGGTACGTTTACAATGCGATTAAAAGTTACTTCTAACTATGGTTGTGTTGATTCGGCTAGCCAGGTTGTAACAGTTTATGACAAACCTCGTTCAGGTTTCACATACGACACAACAACAACTTGTCAGTTCTCGAATATGGTTGTTAACAACACAACTACATACGCGGCAGGTAACAATAAGGTGCTTTACTTATGGAAATACAGTGATGGAACTTTACCTGCAAATGATTTTAACCCGGTTAAGTCGTTTGGTGTAATTGGTAACTATACCATTACATTAATTGCTACCGATACTGTTAATTTCTGTACCGATTCAACTGTTAAAACGGTAACTATCAGTACTACACCAGTTGCTCAGTTTGATGCTCCAACAGGAGGTTGTGCTAATAGCCCAGTTTCTTTTGTAAACAGAACATTCTCGCTTGCTACCGATTCAGTTAAGTATGCTTGGAAGTTTGGTGATGGTGGAACAAGTAACGTATCTAACCCTTCTCACACATATACCGGATTTGGTAATGATACAGTTTCACTAAGAGCTACAGCTAAGAGTGGTTGTACAAGTGCCATCAGTAGAGTATTGTCAATTTCATCTTCTCCAACTATTACATATACATGGGATACAGCTGATGCTTATACTGTTAATTTCCATGCATCAAGTGCAATCTTTGCAAGTTATGTTTGGACACTTTATGATGGAAGTAACAAGTTTGTGATTACTGCTTATAAAGATCAGTACACTCAAACATTTAATAATCCAGGTAACCATATAGTTATTCTTAAAGTTACAGATAATAATGGTTGTAGCGGTCAAGATTCTTCAAATCGTGCTAAAACATTTAGAGGAGTTGGTGTTGAAGAAGCACTTGCGGCACAATACAATGTAAATGTATATCCAAATCCATTTAGCCAAACAACAAATATTTCATATAACTTAGAAAGTACTTCTAATGTTCATATCAGAGTATTTGATATGTTAGGTCGTGTGGTTTATGATTTAGATAAAGGAAACCAAGCAGCAGGAAAACATGTTGATTCAATTGATGCAGATTCGTTTGTTGGTAACTCTGCCGCTTATCTGGTTCGCATTCAAATTGATGGTAATGTTATCTCAAGACAAATTTTAAAACAGAAATAAAACCTGATTTTAGATAATCATTTTAAAAGGCTTCCGATATTTCGGAAGCCTTTTTCTTTTGTTGATTAAAGGATAAGACTAATTTTGTCTAAAATTTATTGATATGGAAATAACAAGAACTCCGGCTGAATCTCATACCATTATGAATGAGATTGTATTGCCCAATGATACCAATACCTTAAATAATTTGATGGGAGGAAGGCTTTTACATTGGATGGACATTTGTGCTGCCATAGCTGCGCAAAAACATTCAGGCAAAACAGTTGTAACGGCATCCGTTGATAGCGTGAGTTTTGGAAAATCTATTCGACTTGGAGATGTTGTTACTCTTGAAGCCAAAATTTCAAGAGCATTTAATACATCAATGGAAATTCATATTGTTGTGAATGCTGCCAATATTCCTAATGGAGAAAAATATAAAAGTAACGAAGCCTATTACACTTTTGTAGCTTTAGACAGAAATGGTTCACCTTTAAAGGTTCCAGTTGTAGAGCCAGTAACCGATGAAGAAAAGAAAAGATTTGATGGCGCCCTACGCAGAAGACAACTTAGGCTTGTGTTGGCAGGCAAAATGAAGCCTGATGAAGCAACAGAATTAAAGGCTTTATTCTTCCCCGAATAAAAATCATATAACATTTTTTCAACACTAAAATATAATAGCTTTTCGAAGTTTGATTTTAACGTATAAAAGTTATTTTTGCGGCTCGTTAAAAGTATAAAATAATTAAAATTATGTCAAAAACAGGAGTAGTTGCACAGGTAATCGGTCCGGTAGTGGATGTTAGATTTTCTGACGACAATATTCAATTACCCAAAATTCTTGATGCCCTATATATCAATAAGCCTGATGGCTCGAGAATCGTGTTGGAGTGCCAACAGCACCTTGGCGAAAGTATGGTTCGTACCATTGCGATGGAAGCAACTGACGGATTGGTTCGTGGAATGGAAGTACTTCCAACAAATGCACCAATCTCAATGCCAATAGGTGATGATATTCGCGGACGATTATTTAATGTGATCGGTCAGGCAATTGACGGAATGACTCCAATTTCTGATAAAAGTGATGTTCGTCCGATTCATAGATCGGCACCTAAATTTGAAGAATTAACTACAAATGCAGAACCTCTTTATACAGGTATAAAAGTAGTTGATTTGATTGAGCCGTATGCAAAAGGAGGTAAAATCGGATTGTTTGGTGGTGCGGGAGTTGGTAAAACAGTATTGATTATGGAGTTGGTAAACAACATTGCAAAAGCATATGAAGGTATGTCGGTATTTGCTGGTGTTGGTGAGCGTACTCGTGAAGGAAATGATTTGTTGCGTGAGTTTATCGAATCAGACGTTATAAAATACGGTACAGAATTTAAACATAGCATGGAAGAAGGTGGATGGGATTTGAGTAAGGTTGATTATACAGAGTTGGCTAAATCGCAAGCAACACTTGTCTTTGGACAAATGAACGAACCTCCTGGTGCTCGTGCTCGTGTAGCATTATCGGGTTTAACAATGGCTGAATATTTCCGTGATGGAGATGAAAAATCTGGTGGACGTGATATTCTTTTCTTCGTAGATAATATCTTCCGTTTTACACAGGCAGGTTCAGAGGTATCAGCACTTTTAGGTCGTATGCCTTCAGCTGTGGGTTACCAACCTACATTGGCTTCCGAAATGGGTGCGATGCAAGAACGTATTACTTCAACTAAACGTGGTTCTATTACTTCAGTTCAGGCGGTTTATGTACCTGCGGATGACTTAACAGATCCGGCTCCGGCTACAACATTCTCCCATTTGGATGCCACAACAGTATTGAGTCGTAAAATTGCTGAATTAGGAATTTATCCTGCGGTAGATCCATTGGATTCAACATCGCGAATACTTACACCTGCAGTTGTGGGTGATGCTCATTACAATTGCGCTCAACGTGTTAAGTTAATACTTCAACGTTACAAAGAATTGCAAGATATTATTGCCATCTTAGGTATGGACGAATTATCTGAAGAAGATAAGTTAGTTGTGTCGCGTGCAAGACGTGTTCAACGTTTCTTGTCTCAACCTTTCCATGTTGCTGAACAATTTACAGGATTAAAAGGTGTACTTGTTCCGATTGAAGATACCATCAAAGGATTCAACATGATTATGGATGGAAAAGTAGATCAATATCCGGAAGCTGCATTTAACCTTGTAGGAACAATTGAAGATGCAATTGCTAAAGGAGAAAAAATGTTAGCGGAAGCGAAATAATATTGGATAATATGATGATGAGATAATTTGATAATGTTTTATCAATCATCAAATCATCAAATCAACGAATTATCAAATTAAGAAAATGCAATTAGATATTTTAACACCCGATAAAACAGTTTTTTCTGGAGAAGTGGAAGAAGTTACATTTCCCGGAACCAAAGGGCAATTTCAGGTTTTGAAAAACCATGCTGCATTGGTTTCTAGTTTGAGTAAAGGAAAAATAAAAATTAATACGGCAAGTGGTGAAACGTTTTTTGAAATAAACGGAGGTGTTGTTGAAGTGTTAAATAATAAAATAGTTGTATTGGCTTAACTAGAATAATATTTATAAGTAAAAAGCCCATTGTTTAATGGGCTTTTTTTATGCTTTTTTCTGAGGGTATTTTCTAAATAAACTTTTTATTTTCATCGATAGAACACCACCAATAGCTTCTTTGATAATACCGCTACTAATCTTTGATTCACCTAATGTTCGGTCGGTAAAAATAATCGGAACTTCTTCTAACGTAAATCCTTGTTTCCATGCTGTAAATTTCATTTCAATCTGAAATGCATAGCCTCTGAATTTTATTTTTTCAAGATCAATCGATTCAAGTAGTTCTTTACGATAACAAACAAAACCGGCAGTGGTATCACGAATCGACATGCCGGTAATTATTCTAACATATGCAGACGCATAATAAGATAAAATTACACGGCTCATAGGCCAATTAACAACGTTTACACCTGTTTTGTATCTAGATCCGATAGACATATCTGCACCTTTTTCACATGCTTGAAATAATTTGATCAAATCATCTGGATTGTGAGAAAAATCTGCATCCATTTCAAAAATAAAATCGTAATTATTTTTTAAGCACCATCTGAAACCTGCAATATAAGCAGTGCCTAAGCCGTTTTTTTCTTTTCGCTCGAGAATATGCAATTTCGAAAATTCTTGCTGAAGTCTTTTTACGATTTGTCCTGTTCCGTCAGGCGAATTATCATCAACTATCAATACATCAAAAGGTATTGAAAGTGAAAATACCTTTCGGATAATCGCTTCTATATTTTCCTTTTCGTTATAAGTTGGTATAATGACAATTCGTTTGTCCACTTTGGTAAAATTTATTCAATAATATTATATAAACACCAATTCGCCAATTTTGTCCATCGTTAAACAATTGCATATTATTGCGTATGATAAAAAATAAAGCCATATTTCTTGACAGAGATGGAGTGCTGAATAGAGAAATTGGAAATTACGTTACACGTGTTGAAGATTTTGAAGTACTCAATCATGTTCCTTTTTTACTTAAAAAATTAAAAGATGCAGGCTATTTGTTAATTGTTATTACCAATCAGGGTGGTATAGCAAAAGATTTATATACGCATGATGATTTAAAAAAAAATCATCAGATACTGATTAATAAATTATCAGAAATGGATGTCCTGTTTACAGATATTTTTTATTGTCCTCATCACCCCGAAATTGGGAAATGCCTATGTCGTAAGCCCGAATCCATCATGCTCGAGAAAGCCATTGCTAAACATCATATCGATATTGAACAATCATACATGATTGGCGATACAGATAGAGATATTCAAGCTGCCCTAGCAGTTGGCGTAAAATCATTCAAGATTGATTCAAATGCTGATTGGGGAAGTGTTGTCGACTCAATTCTGAAATAACTGTATATCTAAAAATTATGTATTTTCGCAACATGACAAAACCCATTATAGCACCTTCCATTTTATCTGCCGATTTTTCTAATTTAGGAAAAGATATTGAAATGATAAACTCGAGCGAAGCCGATTGGTTTCATGTGGATGTAATGGATGGCGTTTTTGTGCCAAATATTTCTCTGGGGTTTCCCATAATCAAAGCAATAAAAAAGATTGCAAAAAAAACACTTGATGTTCATTTAATGATTGTGCAACCTGAGCGATATATTACCGATTTTAAAAATGCTGGAGCCGATATTTTATCAGTTCATTATGAAGCATGTACACATTTGCACAGAACGGTTTATGCTATTAAGGAAGCCGGCATGAAATCAGGTATTGTCATCAATCCTCATACTCCTGTTCATTTGCTTAAAGATATTATTAAGGATGTCGACATGGTTTGTATAATGGGTGTAAATCCAGGTTTCGGAGGACAAAAATTTATTGAAAACACGTACACTAAATGTGCTGATCTGAAAAGTTTAATTATAGCACAAGACAGTTCGTGTTTGATTGAGATTGATGGAGGTGTTAATGATGTAACAGCTTTAAAATTACTCGAAAATGGTGCCGATGTGTTAGTTGCTGGCAATTATGTTTTTTCGGCAAAAGATCCTGTGGCAACAATAGCATCACTCAAAAATTTAACTGCACATACACAAAACGTTTTATAAACGTTAACTCATATTGATGCTTAAAAAGCTTTTTTTTCTATTTGTTATTTTTCTTTCATGTGATTTCGCATTTGCGCAAAGCAATGCAATTATTTATGGTACCGTAAGCGATTCAACAAACAGGAAAATTACAGATGCCAACGTAATAGTAATTGATCAACATATCAATACCATTACAGATGAAGAAGGGAAATTTGAAATAAAAGTACCAGCTAATAAATCGGTAGAAATTGCCATAACCTATGTAGGGCGTACACCAAAACGCATCAATGTGCGACCGTTAGCTTCTGGCGAAAAATATTTGCTTGATGTGAAGATGGATTATGGAATGAATTTAAAAGAGGTGCAGGTTACCGAAGAGCGTGATCGAGATAAAGTGAGTATGCAAACCATCAATCCTAAAAATGTTTCTACACTTCCAAATGTTTCAGGAAGCTTTGAGCAGATTTTAAAAACACTCCCAGGTGTTTCGTCAAATAACGAATTGAGTTCGCAGTACAATGTTCGTGGTGGTAATTATGATGAAAATTTAATTTATGTAAACGATATTGAAATTTACCGTCCGTTTCTTCCTCGTAGCGGTCAGCAAGAAGGTTTAAGTTTTATTCATAGCGAATTGGTTGATAATATCAAATTTTCGGCAGGAGGTTTTGAAGCAAAATATGGAGATAAAATGAGTTCGGTGCTCGATATAAAATACAAAGATCCATCAAAATTTGCTTCTTCAGTTAATGTTAGTTTGCTTGGCGTTCAAGCTCATGTTGAAGGGGCTTCAAAAAATAAACGATTCACTTATTTGCTCGGAACTCGTTACTGGAGTAACCAATACGTAGTATCAACTTTAGATGTTCAAGGTGATTATAAACCCTCTTTTACGGATGTTCAAACACTAATAACTTATCATTTAACAAGTAATTTGAGTTTGAGTTTTTTAGGAAGCTATGCCCAGAATAAATATTTAATGATTCCGCAAACGCAAGAAACAACATTTGGAACAGTTAAGAGTGCGATACGATTAACTATATATTTTGATGGACAAGATTTGATGGAATACCGAACCGCAACTGGTGCAGTTTCGTTAAATTATAAACCAAATTATAGAACTCAACTCAAATTATATTCATCGGCATTTTATTCAAACGAAAATGAATATTATACCATCGAAGGAGCATATCGTTTAGAAGATGTTGAAACAGATATGGGCTCGCAAAATTTCGGAAAATCAAAAGCAAGTTTGGGTGTTGGCGATTATCTTACTAGCGCAAGAAACCAAGTAGAGGGAATCGTTTATAATGTTGGTCATAAAGGTTCGTTTATCATTGGCCCCAATACTTTTCAATGGGGAGCGCAAGCACAAGCAGAACATATTAAAGACATTTTGCATGAATGGTATTACAACGATTCGCTAGGTTTTGCTCAGCCAACAAATGTGAACGGAACGTTTGTGATGAATCAATTTGTATCATCAAGCAATACAGTAAATTCATTTAGAGTAAGTGGTTTTTTGCAAAATGCGATGTTGATTCAAAAATCATCAAACATGATAATTACTTATGGTTTGCGAAGCAATTGGTGGAGTTACAATAATGAAAATGTTGTAAGTCCTCGAATTCAATTTTCTTTCGAACCAAACAGAAGAAATAACAGAGCCATTTTATTTGGTGGCGAAAAAGGTAAAGTTAAAAAAGACCTCATTTTAAAAGCAGCATTTGGGTATTATTACCAACCTCCTTTTTATCGCGAGATGCGTGGGTTTGATGGAACGCTCAATCCAAATATAAAAGCACAACGCGCAATACATTATGTGTTGGGTGGCGATATGAATTTTAAAGCATGGGACAGACCTTTTAAATTTTTTGCCGAAGCATATTACAAGCAATTAGATAATTTAATTCCTTATGAAATAGACAATGTTCGTATTCGTTACTTTGCCGATAATATAGCAACAGGATATGCTACCGGTGTTGATTTTAGAGTGAACGGAGAGTTTGTTAAAGGAACTGAAAGTTGGGCAAGTTTAAGCATTTTACAAACACAGGAACGTATTCCTGGTGCAATTATTTATGATGCAAATGGTAGTCAAATTTCGAGCCCGGGTTATGTGCCTCGCCCTACAGACCAGCGTGTAAATGCAAGTATTATGTTTCAGGATTATCTTCCTAAATTTCCGAGTTACCGCATGTATTTAAATATGGTTTATGGCTCCGGATTACCTTTTGGTCCGCCCATTCATAATCGTTATGCCGATACATTGCAGATGCCATTTTATTTTAGGGTAGATATAGGTTTTATGAAATCAATAATTGATGATAAAATGAAAAATAAAACAGGATGGAAACGTCATTTTAAATCAATGATGATAGGTGCTGAAGTGTTTAATTTACTAGCTAGAAATAATACCATTTCATACATTTGGCTTGAGGATATTGAAGGTCGTAGATGGGCTGTTCCCAATTACCTAACAGGACGAAGATTGAACTTAAAACTGATGATGAAGTTTTAGTTAAAAATAGCCAATCCTACAAAAAGTAAATTTAGAAAAACGTAAGCGCTTAATAAAATTCTGGCAGTTAATTTATCTATTCTATTTGCCTTTTCAAGTTTATCTTCTTTTAATAATTTTAGTGCATAAACTGATAGCGAAATAGTAACCAGAATTGAAATAAATGTGAAAGCATGAAGCGAATCGACTAAAGTAAAGTTTGACGATTCGGGTAAAAGAGAATCAATAATATATTTGTTTCCAACTGCTGCGAATAATGCGCCAACACTAAGTCCAAAGCGAGAGTCAATATTATCAGCATGAATAAAAATGCTCACATAAGTAATTAGAAATGCCACATACATTCCTAAAAATAACTTTAAAAACAATCCCCAAGCATTTCGTTCAATATCCAACTCAATCATATATTTCCCGTACTCCGAATGAGGTGTTTTTTGAGATACATCACCAAAAGCAGTTTCGTAATTTTGTATGCCAGTTGAAATACTAATTTTTGCGATATCCCAGCCACTTACCGTTAGTTTAGGGTCGAATTGTTTGCCATTTGTATCGGCAACAAAAACTAAACTTTTCGAATCGAATTGTGAGTTCTCAATGTGTATTTTAAGTTTCTGTTTGTCGAACGGATAATTATGAACTCTCCAAGATTGTTTCATCACACATTTCAATTTCATAATCGTAAAAATTTCTCCATCTGTTGAATCTGTAGTAATATCTGAGATGATAAAAGATTTTGAATTGGGTATTTCAATGTTTTTTGCGAATTTAAATTCAGGATTTTTATAACGCATCCAAACCCAGAAATTAATAGAATATTCTCGTTCATGAAAATCAATATCGTGAACGCTGATGATGTAGATTCCTGTTTTAACAGTATCAGCTTTTTGAATGTCGTCTGCTAAAAGTTTTACGGGAGTGAATGTCGTTAGTAAAAAACAAAAGAGGAAAATTTTATTCAATAATTTCATTTTGAGTGATTTGCGTAGTAAATCGTATTTCAAAAAAAAGGGCAAGCCCCAATATCGCACCGCTACAACCAAACACCCTTGCTTCATTCCTGACCTGGGGGATTCATTGGGAGCTGGTCGTATAAGACTTACCCGAGCGCAAAAGTACATTTTTCTGCTTAACTGACAAACCTCATTTAAAATTGGTTTACGAATGATAGATTTGCATTATGGACGACAGTCCACGGTCAACAGTCGACTGTGGACTGTGGACAGTTGACTAAAGAAAAATAACATGCAAGAATTATTAAAAGAAATGCACGAACGTCTGCTTAAAATTTATGAAGGCGGAGGAAAAAAAGCAGCAGCAAAGCAAAAAGAAAAAGGGAAAATGCTTGCACGCGAGCGTGTGGAATATTTGCTTGATAATGATAAACCAAGTATTGAAATAGGTGCATTCGCAGGATTTGAAATGTACGAAGAACACGGAGGTTGTGTTGCAGGTGGCGTGATTGTGATGATGGGATATGTGAGCGGAAGACAATGTATAATAGTTGCTAATGATGCCACGGTAAAAGCAGGCGCTTGGTTTCCAATTACAGGAAAGAAAAATTTACGTGCTCAGGAGATATCAATTGAAAACCGTTTGCCAATTATTTATTTGGTTGATAGTGCTGGTGTTTATTTGCCAATGCAAGATGAAATTTTTCCGGATAAAGAAAACTTCGGACGAATTTTTAGAAACAATGCTGTGATGAGTTCGATGGGAATAACTCAGATTGCAGCGGTAATGGGAAGTTGTGTTGCTGGTGGTGCTTATCTGCCAATTATGAGTGATGAGGCCATGATTGTAGATAAAACAGGTTCCATTTTTTTGGCAGGATCGTATTTGGTAAAAGCAGCTGTTGGTGAAGATATTGATAACGAAACTTTAGGTGGTGCTACAACACATTGCGAAATATCTGGAGTAACAGATTATAAATTTCCTGATGATGCATCGTGTTTAGATCGCATAAAAAGCATCATGTCCAAAATTGGTGATTTTGATAAAGCAGGATTTAACCGCATCGATCCAAAAGCACCCAAAATTGAAATGAAAAATGTGTATGAAGTAATTGGTAGCATGAACAAACCTTTTGATGTGATTGAAATTATCGACAGATTGGTTGATGCAGATTCGTTTGAGCAATACAAAGAACTTTATGGTAAAACAATTCTTTGTGGTTACGCGCGAATAGATGGATGGGCAGTTGGTATTGTTGCAAATAATCGTCAAGTAGTAAAAGCCAAAAAGCCAAAACAAAGTGCAAACGATAATCCAATGGAAATGCAAATTGGTGGAGTTATTTATTCTGATTCGGCTGAGAAAGCAGCTCATTTTATCATGAATTGTAATCAGAAAAAAATTCCATTATTGTTTTTGCAAGATGTTACCGGATTTATGGTTGGAAGTAGAAGTGAACATGGTGGAATAATAAAAGACGGTGCTAAAATGGTGAATGCACAAGCTAATTCTGTTGTTCCAAAATTTACTGTGGTTACCGGAAATTCATACGGTGCCGGTAATTATGCTATGTGCGGAAAAGCTTATGATCCAAGATTGATTGTTGCATGGCCAAGTGCAAATATTGCTGTGATGGGCGGAGCGCAAGCAGCAAAAGTTTTATTACAAATAGAAGAGGCTAGTTTAAAATCAAAAGGTGAAGTCATTACTCCCGAAAATGAAGCAGAGCTATTGAAAAAAATTACCGACAGGTATACCAAGCAAACGAAACCATATTACGCAGCAGCTCGTTTATGGGTTGATGCTATTATTGATCCTGAGGAAACACGCAAATGGGTTAGCATGGGAATTGAAGCAGCCAATAATGCTCCAATTACAAAAGCATATAACCCCGGTGTGATAAGGACGTAAATCGTCAGACGCATTTCGCGTCAGACGGTTATAAAAACGCTATGATATGCATTTTGAAACAGATCAAATTTATCATGTTTACAATCAAGGAAACAATCGGCAACAATTGTTTTATTCGGACGAAAATTATCAATATTTTCTCAGATTATACAGGAAATTTATTTTTGGTAAAGCAGATCTTCTAGCTTACTGTTTAATGCCAAATCATTTTCATTTATTAATAAATACAACCTCTGAATCAGTTAAGATGAAACAAGTAGGAAGTTTACAATTAACTGAATTATCTAATGGAATAAGAATGATGCTTACGTCTTATTCGTCAGCTATTAACAAGCAGTTGGGCAATACAGGTTCTCAGTTTAGACAAAAGACAAAAGCAAAATTGCTTGATAGTAATAATATAAATTATCCTTTTGTTTGTTTCAATTATATTCATCAAAACCCTTTGCGTTCAGGATTGGTAGGTAGAATGGAGAGTTGGGAGTTTTCATCATTTAGAGACTTTGCAGGTTTGAGAAACAATTCAATTTGTAATATTGAATTGGCGAAAAGAATATTAGACTTTGATGAAAATAATTTTATTGAAGAATCTTATCGAGTAATTAATTCAGATTTAATTAATACTTTGTAATAGCGGTCTGACGCTAAATGCGTCTGACCACATTAGCATCAAGAAATATTTTTCACTGTAAATTCTTTTGAATTAAATAAAAATTGATTGCCAATTTTCTTGCTCATCATTTCTTTTGCCAAGGGAGATTTTGGCGATAGTACAATTATTTTTTGTTTCTCAATTTCAAGCACACCAATTCCAACTGCAATAAAATAAATACCATTACTGGTTTCAATAAGCGAACCAATTTGTGCCGACTCTGAAATGTAATCAAGATCTATTTTGATAATAGATTGTAATTCACTTTGAGCTTCAACCAATTGTTTGGCATTCATATCACGGTCAAGTTGCCCCATAGCTCTTGCGGTTTCATATTTATCACCGGCACTGCTTTTATCATCACTGTTTGCAGCTTCTTGAGCAGCATTCATCGCAATACGGTAATCACTTATTCGCGCTTCTAGCAAACGGATACACTCATTATAAATAGTATGTTTTAGCGAATTATTCATTTTCATTTAGTGAGTAAAAATAATCTACAATATGTTGTAAATACAAATTTTATTTAATCAATCGAAATACGTTCTTTGTTGTAACAATGAAGAATATCAGGTATCATATTTATGCAGCACCTTTTTACGCATTTGTATTTGTGCCTTTTTGGTTATTGTATCTCATTTCGGATTTTTTCTTTGTTGTTATTTATTACATAATAGGTTACAGGAAGCATGTTGTTTTAACAAACCTTAGAAATTCGTTTCCCCAAAAAACAGATGAGGAGTTGGAAACGATTATGCGTAAATTTTACATTCATTTTTGTGATATGTTTCTCGAAACGATAAAGTCGTTAACCATGTCGAGAACGCAATTAAAAATGAGGTATCCGATTGATGATGACTCATTAAAATTAGCTCATCAATTGCACGCTAAAAATCAAAGTGTCATTATTGTGATGGGGCATTTTGGTCAATGGGAAGTTGGTGGACAATCATTCTCGGTTGAAAGTCCGTTTCAACTTTTTGCCATATATCATCCGTTAAAGAATAAATTTTTCGATTGGCTTTTTAATTATATCCGCACACATGTTGGAACAAAAATGATTTCGATGAGTAATACTATTCGTGAAATGATAAAGAATAAAGATATTGTTGGAGGGTATACTTTTATTGCCGATCAAACACCTTCAAATTCGAAAGAAGCATACTGGACAACTTTTCTAAACCAAGATACACCTGTACTTTGGGGAACCGAAAAATTAGCTAAGAAATTTGATTACCCTGTTGTGTTTGCAAGTGTTCGGAAAATCAAACGTGGTTATTACAAAGTGTTTTTAGAAATGCTTTGCGAAAATCCAAAGAACACAGATGACGGGTATATAACAGCACTTCATACCAAAAAACTCGAACAGGAAATTATCAATCAACCGGAGATTTGGTTGTGGAGTCATCGTAGATGGAAACACACAAGGGCTAAAATTAATCAGGCTTTCCAGATATAATTGGAACCTTGTCGAGGTAAGATGAATATTCCTTAATCTTTTCAGGAACTTTTAGTCGAAAGCCAAAATAGAGTTGTGCATTACCAATCATGTACTGTAAACTGTTTCCATTGGCAAGTTTAATATTGTAATTATCAGCTACGGTAGAAATTCCTGTGTAAAAAAAATCACTATTATATCCGAAGCCGGCTCTTCCCATGGCTCTAGGCAAAAAGAGATTGTTGGTTTTATTGTTTAATTCATTTCCTGAGTAAACATTAAACGATTGATATTGATACATTGCCCCTATTGAAATCGAGAGTGTTAAAAATAATCGTTGCTTTAAAACTAAGGTGTAAGAATATCCTGGTAATATGCCGACAGATAAAAATTGACCATTAGCAAGTTTCGATACGTCCTGAAAAAACTCAGTTGAAAATCTTGGTATTAAGGATGAATCCGATTGAATGCTGTAATAAGATACCGAACCGTTTATAATGATAGAACCGGCCGATCTTTTTTGAATTTCATTATGTACAAATGTTGAGCGGTAGGAATACTTTTTAAAATTTAAAATATAATACACATTCGTACCAATCGTATTCGTGTGCAAATCGTTTCGCTGAGGAAATGGATCATTGGCATTTCTGTTTGGGTTTGATGCATGAATTCCCTCATTGTTGCTTACGTAATATCCTCTATAATCAAGATAATAGACGTCAAAACCTATTTTCTTTCCATATGAGTTAAGGATTACCGAAGTATAATTACTGGTTCCCTTTTTCTTTTCCTGTAAATTTGGAGGACCATATGTTAATGAAAAGCCAATCCATTTGTGCTGCAAATGCAAACCAAAACTTGGTCCTTCGTTTGGACTATATTCCAGTTTGTTTTTGTTTCCGTTAAAAGTAAATTTATTCGATGCTAATTGTACAAAAGGTGTAATGTTAATTTGATGTGTTAAATTCGCAACGTAGAATGGTCGTATCGATTTCTGTGTTTGTAATACAGTATCAATTTGCCCATTAGTATTAATAGTTTTAATAAATAGAATAAGAAAGAAAACAGCGCCTTTAAATTTCACATTTTTACTTTAATCAAAGTTATTTACATGAGATATTTTTTCTACATTTATTTTTTAGCAATACTGTTAATAAGCTGCAATCAAAAGCAAAAAGCAGACAGTATTTTTTATCATGCACGAATATACACTATTGATTCAGTAGACTCACGAGCTACTGCATTTGCTGTAAAAGACGGGAAAATTATTGCAGTTGGGTTTGATAAAAAAATAATCAATGATTTTGATGCAGCAGAAAAAGTTGACTTGCAAAATAACTTTGTCTATCCGGGATTAATAGATGCACACTCGCATTTTTATGGTTTAGGTGTTTTTCAGCAATCGGTTGATTTAACTGAAACAAAATCGTGGGATGAAGTAATCCAAAAGTGCAGCACCTATTTTCAAACACATCAAAACAATTATTTAATAGGTAGAGGTTGGGATCAGAATAAGTGGCCAAATAAAAATTATCCCAATAATGATGAACTCAACAAACTGTTCCCAAATATTCCGGTTTTGTTAAAACGTGTTGACGGACATGCTGCCATTGCAAATGATTTTTTATTGAAGCAAGCAGCCATCAGTTTAAAAACTAAAATAAGTGGAGGAGAAGTTCTTAGCATTAACAATAAAGTTACAGGTGTTTTAATTGATAATGCAGTTGATTTAGTCCAGCAAAAAATGCCGCATCTTTCATTGCAACAAAAAATTGATGCACTTAAAACTGCCGAAAAAATTTGTTTCGAAAATGGTTTAACCACAATTTGTGATGCCGGTTTAGATAAAGAAATGATTGACTTGATTGATTCGCTACAAAAATGCAATCAACTTTCAATAAGAGTTTATGCGATGATCAATGCTGACGAGAAAAATTTAAATTACTATTTGAAAATTAAACCATATAAAACCGATAAGTTAAATGCAGGTAGTTTTAAAATGTATGCAGATGGATCTCTTGGTTCGCGTGGAGCTGCTTTGCTTCAACCATACTCCGATATGCATAATCATTATGGTTTTTTGTTGAATTCGATTGCAGATTTAGAGAAAACTGTTAAACGCATTTCCGAAAGTAGTTATCAATTAAATACGCATTGCATTGGCGATTCGGCAAACCGACTCGTTTTAAAATTGTATGCAAAATATTTGAAAGTGAAGAATGATAAACGCTGGAGAATTGAACATGCACAGGTTATTAATGAAAATGATTTTGAGATTTATAAACAATTTTCAATCATTCCTTCGGTTCAGCCAACACATGCTACAAGCGATATGTATTGGGCATCCGGGCGTTTAGGAAATGAAAGAATTAAAAATGCATATGCATATAAAAAATTATTGAATCAAAATGGTTGGCTTCCACTCGGTACAGATTTTCCGGTTGAGTCGGTTAATCCTTTCTATACTTTTTATGCTGCCATTGCAAGAAAAGATGCACACCAGTTTCCTGAAAATGGATTTCAAAATGAAAATGCTTTAACACGCGAAGAAGCATTAAAAGGAATGACGATATGGGCTGCCAAAGCAGCATTCGAAGAACACGAAAAAGGAAGTCTTGAACTCGGTAAATTTGCCGATTTTATCGTGCTCAAATTTGATTTATTAAAAGATGATTTATCTGTCATCAGAAACACCAAACCCGAATTGGTTTATATAAATGGTGTAAACGCGATTCACTAAGGGAAAAGGTTTTTCTAATTCGTAAAAAAATAAAGCTTTAAAATTCAACGAATTATAATATTATTTCATAATCTATGTAGATACATTAAATGTATATACATAGATTTGTTGTCGAATTCATACGAATAATTCATGCAACTCGAAAAAGAAATACAACAACCAAAGTTTAAAAGCGAAAAGCACAAAGCGGTGTTGAATATCTTTTTTACATCTGGATGGTTGGGTTGTCAGCAACAACGCTTCTTAAAAGAACATGGACTTTCACCACAGCAATATAATGTGATGCGAATTTTGAGAGGACAGAAAGGAAATCCGATAACGATAAATGGAATTCAGGAGCGTATGCTTGATAAAAGTTCTAACGCATCTCGATTGATTGATAAATTAGTTGAAAAGAATTTAGCGGATAGAGTTATTTCGAAAATCGACAGAAGGCAAGTTGATATTATCATCACAGAAAAAGGGCTTTCATTATTAAAAAGGATTGATTCTGAAATTGAGAATATGGAAAATTTTCATTCAAATATTACTGAAAAAGATGCAAAAGAATTAAATAGAATACTCGATAAAATAAGAGGATAAAACAATCAAAAAATAAATAATTTAAACAAACAGAAATGAAAAAATCATTATTAATTTTAGCATTTGCCGCAATGGGATTGTCGGTAATTGCAAGTAACCCAACAAGTCAAAAATCAGAAACTGTAAGAGTTGACCCTGCAAAAAGTACTTTAAAATGGCATGCCGAAAAAGTTACAGGAAAGCATGATGGTACTGCAAGAATTTTAGGTGGAACTATTATCGTTGATGGAACTAACATTACTGGTGGAACAGTTGAAGTAGACATGAACTCAATTGATAACACTGATATGCAAGGTGAATATCATGATAAATTAGTTGGTCATTTAAAGTCGGATGATTTTTTTGGTGTAACTAATTTCCCAAAAGCAACACTTGCAATAAAAAAAGTTGTTCCTATTGCTGATAAAAAAGCAGCTGAAAATGTAACTGTAACAGCTGATTTAACGATCAAAGGAATCACAAAAGAAATATCATTTCTTGCAATCGTTGTTATAGGTAAAACAGAAATTGTTACAAATGCTGATATCAATATTAACCGCACTAATTATGGTATTAAATATGGTTCTAAATCATTCATCGAAGGTATTGGAGACAAAGCAATCAATGATGATTTTAATATCAAAGTGAGAATAGTAGCTTCAAAATAATTTTAAATAGAAATAGATAATTACACAAAACTGTCTGAGAATATTTCTCAGGCAGTTTTAAAAAAAATAACCCATGTCAAATTTTATTATTCATAAAGCCGAACATCGTGGACATGCAAATCATGGATGGCTAGATACTTTTCATTCATTCAGTTTTGCAAATTATTACAATCCTGAAAAAATGCATTTTGGTGTATTACGTGTTTTGAATGATGATAGAATTGAAGGAGGAATGGGATTTGGCATGCATCCACATGATAACATGGAAATTATTACCATACCGATTTTGGGTGGAGTACATCATAAAGACAGCATGGGTAACTCAGGAGTAATAAATACCGGAGATGTGCAAGTGATGAGTGCTGGAACTGGAATTTATCATTCAGAAGAAAATGCTAATGCTGATAAAGATTTAATGCTTTTTCAGATTTGGATATTTCCGGATAAAAAAAATGTAACGCCTCGTTACGACCAAAAAACTTTTAACGTAGCCGACAGAACAAATAAATTTCAACAAATCGTTTCTCCTATGGGAGAAGAAACTGGACTAAATATACATCAAAGTGCATGGTTTAGTTTGGCAAATTTTAGCAAAAACTTTGAAACAAATTATCAGATAAAAAAAGAAGGAAATGGATTGTATGTTTTTGTAATTGAAGGAAACGCAACCATTAACGACCAAACCTTAAGCAGGCGAGATGCTATTGGTATCACAGGTGTAGAAAGTATTACAATTAAATCGGATACTGATACACAAATTTTAGTGATGGATATACCAATGCACATTTAATTTGAAAATCATTTAAACCACAAATATAATTATGACAACAGCAACAGCATCATCAGCAAAAGGTACTTGGAGTATCGATGCTTCACACAGTGAAATCGGATTTAAAGTTAGACATTTAGTAGTAACTAACGTATCCGGTAAGTTTAACAAATTTGATGGAAGTATCGAAGCGATTAATGATAATTTCAACGATGCAAAAATTTCGTTTACCGCAGATGTAAATAGCATCAACACTGGCGATGAAGCACGTGACGGACATTTGAAATCAGATGATTTCTTCAATGCAGAACAATTTCCGACAATCAGTTTCAAATCTACTTCTGTTCAACATGTAAGTGGAAACGATTACAAAATCGTTGGCGATTTTACCATGAGAGATGTAACTAAAACCATCGAATTATCTGCCGAGTACGGTGGAATCATGGTTGATCCATGGGGAAATACTAAATCAGGTTTCGAAGTAATCGGGAAAATTAATCGCAGTGATTTTAATTTAAAATGGAATGTGATGACAGAAGTTGGTGGAGCAGTTGTAAGTGATGAAATTAAAATTCACATCAACGCTGAGTTAGCAAAACAAGCTTAATTTGATGCTTTGAAAAAGCTGAGAACAATAGATAAAATAACTTATGCGCACGAATTCCAAATGGGAAACATGCGTGTTAAACAGCCATTGCCAACTCATGAATTGGAGCAAGTGAGTCCTTTCATTCTGCTCCATCATGCGGGGCCTGATCATTATAAGGCAGGTGAATATAAAAACCGTTTAGGTCCGCATCCACATCGTGGTTTTGAGCCGGTAACTTTTATTTTCAATGGAAAAGTGCATCATCGCGACTCGATGGGAAATGAAGGTTTTTTGCAAACAGGTGATGTTCAATGGATGACTGCAGGTAAAGGTGTTATTCATAGTGAAGGGCCATCAGAAAAATTCTCGGAAGAAGGTGGGACCATTGAAATCATACAGCTTTGGATCAATCTTCCTCGCGAACATAAAATGACTGAGCCCAAATATCAGGATATTCCATCATCAAAAATTCCTGTGATTGAAAATGAAAAAGTGAAGATGAAATTGGTATCTGGAAATTATAGTAATTTAGAAGGTCCAGCAGAAACATTTACCCAAATTTTATCGATGATGATTGAATTTGAAGAAGGGGCTGAAATAAACTTAGATGTTCCTGAAAACTTCAATTCACTTATTTATTTATTAGACGGAAAATTAGAATCAGGAAGTGAGACAATCAATAAACTCAATATGATTGCCTATAACAATGATGGAAATTCGATTCAACTTAAATCTATTTCATCAGGAAAGTTGTTATTCCTTTCGGGAGAACCTATCAATGAACCGATGGTCAATTACGGTCCGTTTGTGATGAACTATCCTGGCGAAATAAAACAGGCAATACTCGATTATGAGCAAGGGAAAATGGGAAGTTTAGATTTTTAAAAAGAATGAGAATAAATATTATATCAGGAAGCCCAAGGGCTAATAGTATTACCAAGAGAGCAGCTTTGTATCTTCAAAATGTGTTGAGCAAAAATCATGAAATAGTGTTTATTGATTTGCATCAAATAGATTTGCCACCCATGCAAACTGTTTATACAAACGATGAAAATACTCCTGCAGAATTTCAGGAGTTGAGAAATAAAATGTTTGCAGCTGATGCATTTATTTTAGTTACACCCGAATATAATGGTGGCTATTCTCCTTCAATGAAAAACTTGCTCGATCATTTTACAAAAACAACTTATACCAAAAAAGCAATCGGAATTGTAACTGCTTCTGATGGTATGTTTGGTGGAATAAGAGCTTCACAGCAAATGCAATTATTGATATGCGCTTTGTTTGGAATTCCTTGTCCGCAAATGCTCATTATTCCTCAGGTTGATAAGAAATTTGATGTTGAAGGAAATCTGCTCGATGAAACATTTACTAGAAATGTAGATAATTTTTTGAAAGAATATTTGTGGCTGGCTGAAGCATTACACAAATCGAAATAAATGGTCATTTAATTTCATTTTCATGAAAAGAAATGAATTTATCAAATCATCAGGATTACTTTTACTATCAACTATGATTGACTTAAAATCTTTTGGAAATGTGATGGGTGAAAATTCGTTAACAGCAAAAATGCCTGTGCTATTTATCGGTCATGGAAATCCGATGAATGCTTTGTACGATAATCCTTTCACACGTTCGTTGAATAAACTTGGGAAAGAAATTCCAAAACCCAAAGCAGTACTTGTCGTTTCGGCTCATTGGTTAACCCACGGAACTTTTGTTCACAGTTCACCGGCACCTAAAACAATTCACGATTTCGGTGGGTTTCCAAAAGAATTATTTGCGGTAGAATATCATGCTCCGGGCTCACCAGAAATGGCAAAGCAAACAAAAGAAAATATTCATTCAACCACGGTTCAGCTCGACACAGATTGGGGGCTTGACCATGGTGCTTGGACCATTTTAAAACATATTTATCCATTGGCTGATGTACCGGTTTTTCAATTAAGTATTGATGCAAATAAACCTGCTCAATATCATTATGATCTAGCAAAACAATTAGCAACGCTTCGCAATAAAGGAGTGTTAATTATTGGTAGTGGAAATATCGTTCACAATCTTGGAAGAGTGAGTTGGGAAGACCCTAATGTAAAATTTGATTGGAGTATTGAGTTTGACGAAAAAGTAAAAAGTTGTTTATCAAATCACCGCCATCAGGAATTGATTGATTACGAAAAAATGGGAAATGCAGCCATGCTTTCTGTTCCAACAAACGATCATTATTTGCCGATGATATATACAATCGGATTACAAGATAAAAACGAACAAATTATCCAAACATACGAGAGCATTGAAATGGGTTCAATCAGTATGCGTTGTTTTAAAATCGGATAATTTATAGCATAATATAATACCGAAAAACACAAGTTGTACTGATGAATTTCGGTATTAATTATTTTAGTAAAATTGGTAAATGTTTTGTTAAAAACCTTTCTAATCCTGATATCACAAGGTTTTTAGATAATTGATATGGAGCATCATCATTTGGTGTTATGATAAAATTATTTTTACATTTCAAATCGTTAAGACTTTCGCTCATTCCTCTTGAGATAGTTGGAGAGCTAGAATATTTTATTTCGATGCAGGCAATTGGTTTTATTCCTTTTACCAATACTAAATCCATTTCACTTCCATCATGAGTGCGATAGTAATATGGTTGAATCGTGCGAGGCAGTAATTCAATAATCTGTTCAATTACATAACCTTCCCATGAGTGGCCTACAGACGAATGATATTTTAATGTTTTTGAATGATGTATATCTAATAAATAATGAAGTAAACCGGAATCACGGATATAAACTTTCGGACTTTTAACCAATCGTTTTTTTGTATTGTGGTGAAAAGGCATCAGCTTTCTAACCATAAAGGCACCTTCCAAATAATCGAGATATCGATTTACCGTTGTAGGGCTAATATCCAATCCTTTCGAAAACGATTGCGCATTCCAAATACCACTGTGATGATGCGCCAGCATTCGCCATAAACGAAACATTACTTGCGGTGAAAAACTCTGACCAAACAATGTATTTAAATCTCTTTCAATAAATGTGCGTGCAAATCCATCAAGCCAATTAAAATGTTCGCTATCATTTTTTGCAAGATATGCATCAGGAAATCCTCCACGGAACCAATGCTTTTGCATTGTTGTGCTTTTATTCGGAAGTTCTATTAAGTTGAATGGGTGCGCTTCGATATAATAAATTCGTCCTGCAAGTGATTCTGATGAACCTTTTACTAATTCAGGCGAAGCCGAGCCTAACAACATAAATCTGCCCGATTTTTTCTTTTTATCGATAACCGAACGAAGCACAGCAAATAATTCAGGGATGCGCTGAACTTCATCAATAATAATATTCAAATCCTGTTGTTGATTAAGGAAAAATTCTGGGTCATTAAATTTTCTGAAATCAGCAGGGCTTTCCAAATCAAAGTAAACAGAATCTCTTTTGAGTAGTTTTTGAACAGTTAATGCCATTGTTGTTTTGCCACATTGACGTGGTCCAATTACCCCAACAGCAGGAAATTGTTTTAGCAATGAAAGCAATTTATTTTCTGAAATCCTTTTGATTTTCATACCTCAAAGATAAATAATAATACCGAAAATCAAAAGTTAAACTGATGATTTTCGGTATTAATTATTAATAAAAAGTATGAATATTTTGAAACCGTTATGATTCCAACAATTAGCTCAATCCGGTAATTTCTCCATTCACCACATCAATATGCATGGCTGCAGGATCTTTTGGTAAACCAGGCATACGCATAATCTCACCTGCAACTGCTACAACAAATCCTGCTCCGCTCGTAATAATTAAATTATCAATATTGATATTGAAATTTTCGGGAGAACCAGGAAGACCTGCATTATCAGTAAACGAAAATTGAGTTTTGGCAATACATATTGGCCATTTATCAGCACCCAATTCTTTAATTTTTTTCATCGCAGTTTTTGCTTTCTGTCCGAAAGTGATACTGCTTCCTTTGTATACTTTAGTTACGATTTTCGTAATTTTTTCTTCAACTGTATCTTCCAAATCATAAGTATGTTGAAGTGGTTTTGAAGGTTTATTTTCAATAATCTCAACAACTTTTTTAGCCAAGTCAACAGCGCCATCACCACCTTTTGCAAAGCCTTCGTTCATCGCAAATTCAGCGCCTTTTTGTTTGCACCAATCTTCAATGTATGCAAGTTCTTCAGCTACATCAAAATGAAATTTATTTAAAGCTACGATAACTGTTTGTCCGAAATTTTGAAGACTTTCAATATGTCTTTCCATATTTTTCATTCCAGCTTTCAATCCGTCCATGTTTGGTTGTTTGATGAGTTTTTCATCAACTTTACCATGAAGTTTTAGTGATTGAGTTGTGGTAACTAACACTGTTGCTTTAGGTGAAATACCAGCAGCACGACATTTAATGTTTAAGAATTTTTCAGCTCCTAAATCACTTCCGAAACCTGCTTCTGTTATTGCATAATCGCCAAATTGCATGGCTGCTTTTGTAGCAACAATACTATTGCAACCATGAGCAATATTAGCAAATGGTCCACCATGAATAAATGCTGCACCACCTTCAATTGTTTGCACTAAGTTTGGTTTGAAAGCTTCTTTTAACAATGCAACCATTGAACCAGCAACCCCTAAATCGCGAACATAAAATGGTTTGTCTTCAAAGGTGTATCCAACTAAAATATTTTCAATTCGTTTACGCAAATCATCAAGCGAAGTTGCTAAACAGAATATGGCCATAATTTCGGATGCAGGAGTAATATCGAAACCTGTTTCAGCAGGAATTCCATTTGTTGAACCATTTAATCCGCTTACAATAAATCGCAATGAGCGATCATTTACATCCAACACCCTGCGCCACAAAATTTGTTTTAAGGCTGTTGCTTTTCCTTTGTTAAAATATTGATAATTATCAACCAAAGCAGCAAGCGTATTATTTGCCGATGTAATTGCATGAAAATCTCCAGTAAAGTGAAGATTGATATCTTCCATTGGCAATACTTGCGAATAACCTCCACCTGCAGCACCACCTTTCATTCCAAAACATGGGCCGAGTGATGGCTCTCTCAAAGCAACGATTGCTTTCTTTCCAATTTTATTTAAACCCTGAGCAAGTGCAACCGAAGTTGTAGTTTTTCCCGAACCACTTTTGTTTGGTGTTGTGGCAGTAACTAAAATCAAATTGCTTTTTGCAATTTTAGCTTCGTCAAAAGTGTAATCAACTTTTGCTTTGTACTTACCATATTGGTCAATCATTTCTTCGCTGATACCTATGGATGCAGCAATTTTGTCTATTCGTTGTAACGTAGCTTCGTGGGCAATTTCGATGTCTGATTTCATTTTTTATTTTCTTTTTTTAGTTGTTCAACATATTCATTCATGCAAATAAATTCACCTGAATTTTTCAGCAAATGTATGGTTTCGTCTAAACGTTGCAACATTTGTTCGCCACTGATTTTTGTCATAAAATTTGGAAGACCAAGATTAGAAATATCAGTAAACTCCCAAGGGTGGAAATAGAGCGACAGAAAGCCGTCATGTTTAAGTGTTCTGAGCATCATTTTCTTCAAAAACCACATGGGGAAATTTTTGAAACTGAGCCAAAACAAAGGAAAGCGGAATGTTGGTGTTACCGATGTGGGAACATTCATCACATTTCCATTCATAAATGGTTTACGACTTTTTAATAGATGATTGTATCGACCAGGAATCCAAGTTGGATTCATGGATGAGTTGTAAGTATAACCAGCTTTTTCAATTTCCGAATTATCAACCGGAGCTAACCTAGCCATTCGGTATCCGTTAATTGGTTGATTAAATAAGGCTTCGAGCGTTTCTTTCGATTTTTTAAGATCACTGTTTTTGAACGATGAATGCGAATATCCATGCGAAGCAATTTCGTGTGATTGAGATATTATTTTCATCAATTCGGTTTGCTCGAGAGCGAAAATAGCCGTTGTAAAAAACGTGCATTTCACTTCATGCTTCTCAACAAGAGCAAGTACATTTTGCAATCCAATGGTTGATAGATTTATTTTTTCTTCGAATGAAATGTTGTGTCCGTATTCTTCTGGGGTATCAAATTCTTCAACATCAAAAGTGAGAAGTATTTTCATTTAGTTATGCTTGAGTTTGAAATGATATAATTAGGGCGTTGTTTAGATTGAATGAAAAGTTTTCCAATATAAATTCCGATAATTCCAAGAATGATTAATTGAATTCCTCCAAAGAAAACAATGGTCATAAGCATCGATGCCCAACCTTGAACTTCTTTATGAACCCAAAGTGAGTAAACAACATATGGAATATATGATAGCGATAGAAATGAAAAAATAAATCCCAAATAAATAGCCGAATACAACGGACGGATACTGAATGAGGTTAACCCTTGCATGGCAAATCGAAACATTTTTTTTACGGTATAATTGCTTTCTCCGGCAAATCGTTTTGCAGGATCGTATGTTATAGCATACTGTTTAAATCCAAGCCATTTTATTAAACCACGTATAAAGGGTTCGTTCTCCGATAAACTTGAAAAAACCGTTGCAACCTTTCTGTCGAGTAACCTGAAATCGGCAGATCCGGGTTCAATATGTATTTCCGACATTCGGTTGATCAATGCATAAAAAAGATTCGATGTTTTGCGTTTGAATTGTGAAAGATCTTTCGATTCCTGGCGAAGCGAATAAACCACTTCGTAACCTTCTTCCCACTTTGCCAAAAACTCCACAATCAATTCGGGAGGATGTTGCAAATCGCAATCCATCGAAATAACGCAATCTCCATTTGCCATATCCAATCCTGCTTTCAGCGCATTCTGATGTCCGAAATTTCTCGATAATTCGATGTAATTAATATTCGGATTTGAGTTATGTAATTCAACCAATACATCTTGTGAGTTATCGCGGCTGCCATCATTCACAAATATCATTTCGTATTTGTAATTCAATGTTTTGAAAACATCCTGAATGCGCCCTGCAATTACAGGGATATTTGCACTTTCGTTATAAGCAGGTAAAACAATTGAAACTAATTTTGTCATTCAGTGTCGTTTGTATTGATGGTATCTGATTGCAAATATTTCGAAAAATCTCGTCTTAACAAGTCATTCCAAATAAAAAGCAATATAACAAAACATGGCAATGCTTTTAGCGAATAATGTTTGATATAGTTTTCGCGAATATAATCGGGGAATAAATCGGAAGGAGAGAAGCTGGTAATGATCAATGCGAATACGAGAAGAAACCAAACTGTTTTGCTGTAAGGTTTTGGTTGTAATACAAACCACAAAGCAACTCCGGCAAAGGCAATGATAAATGTTGGCGACTCGGCACCCGAGCTAAAAAGAACGGTGAAAAGTAAAACCGAACACAAAAACAACAATCGGAAATGAATATGAACATATTGTTTTACTCGTATATAAATCAATCCGAAAATACTGATTCCTGCCAATGCAAATGGTGTGTTTGGAATATCAGGATTTTGAAACAAACGCCTCGCCATTCCCATCACCGAAATATCAGTGCTACCCATCAAGTTTGTGTTGATTTCATTTTTTTCGATTAACGAATGATACCAGTCAACATAACTTTGAACGATGTATTCGGGAGTAAAAAAAATCATCGGAACTACAAAAAATACAATTGCCCAAAATGCCATCGAACCAATGAATTTTATTTTTTGTTTGGAGAAAAAGAAAAATGCCAAACCTACAATTCCGTAAAGTTTAACAAATGTTCCGAGCACGATAAAAAATGCTGCCCAGAAATCTTTTTTGGTATCGATAAATACAAATGCAAGAATAATAATGCCGGCAATACTCGGGTTAAATTGAAAACTCAAAACGGAGGTGAGCATTTCATGAGTTGATATCCAAAGCAAAATCACCAATTTCTTTTCATCGATGGGTAATTTGGTAATTGCCCAAAATAAAAATAAGGTATTCGCCAATTGCCAAAGCAACATTCCCCAATAATCGGGAAGCAAAGCAAATGGTGCAATAAGCAAACTAAAAAATGGTCCGTAATGATTATTGTCGGTGTATTGAGGATAACTTAAAAAAAGATTTACGTGCTCAACAGCATGAACATAGGTGTATTTAAAAATGAGATAATTGTTGTAGCTAAAAATAAAATATTGTTTAGTGGCAGTAAAAAATGCAATCAAAATCCAAACAAACAGCACCGTGTTTTTTTTGAGAAGCAGATTTTTTGTTTGTATCCAAAATGGGTTATTGAATAACTTGTTTAATGCCATGCTTTGTTAAAATGGATTTGAACAAAAGTAGCATTTTTACAAAGTGATGCAGAAAAATTTTATCAGTCATGCTGAACTTGATTCAGCATCTAAGTTTGAGATTCCGAAACAAGTTCGGAATGACATCATGGTTTACAACATTCTTTAACAATTTGTTGGTCGTTTGAAAGTTGAGGGCTTACATATGGAATTCCTAAATTCAAACCACGAAGAATAAATAAACAGCCAATGATGATGGCAAATACCGGAAATAATTTATTGATGCTTGATCGAACTTTAATGGTAAGAAACTGACCTATCATACTCACCGCAAACATCATCGGAATGGTTCCTAGTCCAAAGAAAAACATAAATGTCATTCCTTTAAAAATATCTTGTGTGGCAACTGAAGCGATAAGTGCAATATAAACAAATCCGCAGGGGAGAAGTCCGTTAAGCAATCCAATTCCCAGAGTTGAAAAAACACTTCGTTGTTTAAATAATTTGCCAAAAAATGTTGAAGAGAAAAACTGAACAGAAAAATTTACTTTTTTGATGCGCGAAAAAATAACCGAAAAAATAATGATTGAACCAGCAACAATACTTACACTTTGTTGCCATCCTGCAAGTTTTAAACTTGTGCCAAATGCTCCCAAAATGGCACCGAGAATGGTGTAAGTAAATACACGGCCAAGGTTGTATAAAAGTTTACTAAATATTTTTTCGGATGAAGAGTTTCCATAGGTGGGAACTGCCAATGCAATGGGACCGCACATGCCAGCACAATGAAAACTTCCGAGCAATCCTGTTAAAAATGCGGTAATGAAAATCATTTCAAAATATACTCTTTTTCAATTTGATGTTTGCCTTTGCTGTCTTCCCATGTTAAAGTTAGTTTCCATGGTCCACTTTCAAGATTTTTTGCATCATATATTGAACTCAAAGTGTCATGTAGTAAAATGGTTTCACTAAAATCTTTGCTCTTACTTGAAGGGCGATAAAACGAAAGTTTGCAATCGATTGAATCTAATTTCGTGATAGGTTTAAATGTAAAAACTCTTTTCTCGTCTATTGTTACCTGAAGCATATTGTTGGCATCAGCACTTTGGTCAATTATATCCTGATACCGTATTCCTTCTTCGTAATAATTTTCATCAACGAGCTCAACATTTTGTGTTGATATGTAAATGATCATCGACAAAATGAAAATCATGAAAAGTACGGTAATGATTACGAGTTTATGTCCCCAGTTTAATTTCATTTTATATAGTTGTTATTTCTTAAACACCGGACCCACAAAATTTGTTCTAATCTCTTCCATCAATTTGCCATTGCTCAAAATCTGAATGGTAACTTCGGTATTATTTGATTTGATTTCACCTTCAGGTAAAATGATAAAAAATGACCCCTTCACAAGTGCATCTTCATTTAAATTCATACCATTCAATTCACGGTCAACCATTTTAAGTTCAGCTTTTTCAGGCTGAACAACTTTAACCATAATTTTTTGAGTAGTAAAAGTTTTATTCACCACCTCGTAATTATACATATTACTAATTCTGCCTTCATTTTGATTTTGAAATAACATTCCGGGTGTACGTAAAACCGTAGCATCAACATCTTTTCGGGTAATTAAAAAATAGGAAAGCGCTGTAACCAGTAAGCAAAGAATAACAACATAAGCGGCACTTCTAACAGTTACTCTTCGCTTTAATTTATTTACAATTTCATCTTGCGATGCGTACCTCACCAATCCTGTTGGTTTATCAATTTTTTTCATCACATCATCACACTCATCAATACATGCTGTACAATTTACACATTCCAATTGTGTTCCATTGCGGATGTCAATTCCGGTAGGACAAACATGCACACAACGTTTGCAATCAATGCAATCGCCCAGATGATTTTGATCGGTATTTTTACGGATATGTCCACGTGGTTCGCCACGTATATAATCATATGCAACAACTATCGAATTTTTATCGAGCATCAATCCTTGTAATCTTCCATACGGGCAAATTACGATGCAAACAATTTCTCTGAATTTTGAAAAAACTGCATAAAAAACGGTAGAAAAAATAACAAGAGAAATAAATTGACCCATATGATCTTTAGGTCCATCTGTTACTAATTTTAATACTTCGTCACTGCCAATCAGGTAGGCTAAAAATATATTTGCAATAAAAACTGAAAGCAAAAAGAATACAATGTGCTTAATCGATTTCTTGAATATTTTTTCAGCACTAATTGGCGATTCATCCAATTTCATTTGTTGTCTGTAATCACCTTCAATTAAATATTCTATTTTCCTGAAAAGCATTTCCATGAATACAGTTTGAGGACACGCCCATCCGCACCACATCCTGCCAAACAAAACGGTGAACACAATAATAAAAACGACAAATGTTATCATTAACAAAGCAAACAAGGGAAGATCCTGAGGCCAAAATGGAATACCAAGAATGATAAATTTCCTATCGAGAATGTTTAATAAGAGCATCTGATGTCCGTTCAGTTTTATGAATGGACCAGAGAACATTAACGCCATTAATCCAATACTGAAAATAGAGCGGATGTTATGAATTTTTCCGTTTGGTTTTTTTGCATAAACCCATGCACGGTCACCACTTTTATCGTCAATTGTTGAAATGGTATCTCTGAAATGTTCGTTCTCTATTGGTTTCGCCTCGTGTGACATAATGTATTAGTTGAATGCAAAAGTACTTAAAAAATAAACCCCTTCTTTATTTCAGGAAGGGGCTTTTTTTTATTTTTTCACTGTAGTGTCTTTTTGGGTTGAATCGGATGGGGCTGTTGAGCCTCCTGCCATCTTTTCACCTTGTGGCTCTTTTGGAGAAGGAGGGTTACTTCCTTGCAAGCTTAAAACATAACTTGCCAAACCTTGTATCTCGTTTGGTTTTAATGTGTTTTCCCAAGTTACCATTCCTTTTGCTGGAACACCATATTTTATCGTTTTAAATATGTCTTTAACTGTTCCACCATGTATCCAGAATTCGTCAGTTAAGTTTGGACCAACAAGTCCACCTGCATCTGGGCGATGGCATACAGCACATTTTTCAACGAATGTTTTTTTAGCATCAGCAAGTTTGGTTGCATCTGTAATAACAGTTACGTTGTTTTCGTCAATCTGATTTCCTGCTTTTTTAATGTATTCATCTTTTTGAATTTTTGCAGCAGCCATTTCATTTTTGTACTCTTGTCCTTGCAACGGTGCAGCATCCATCACATGATAAATGATGAGGTAGCAAAATGCAAAAACAACTGTGCCATAAAATAAAACATTGAACCAAACTGGAATTGGATTATTGAGTTCTTTAATTCCATCATAATCATGATCAAGCTCGATGTCTTTTTCATTTGCCAATGGTTTTAAACTCAATAATTTTTCCCAAGTTGTCAATTCAGCATCGGGATGATTGCTATTTTTCTTTTCATTATTTAGCGCGTTTGTAACTTTTCTTAAAGAGAAAACAGCTAATAATAATACAATACAGAGAACGATTACGATAATCATTAATACATTGAATAATGGATTTGATGTATTACCGGCATCCTGTGCGGTTTGTGCATTCACAAGTGTTGTGGCAAGGATGATGAATGGTGAAAGATATATTTTCTTCATATGTTGTCGTTTTTTATGTTATTGTCAAAAGGCATGTTTTCCATTTCTTCTATATATTTCTTATCGGCTTTAAAAACCCAAACCAATAAGCCTAGAAAAAATGTGATAAAAATGATCATCGAAAAAATCAAATAACCATTCATACCGGTAACACTGCCTAAAAACTGTTTCATTTTTAATTACTAACTGTGTTTTGTTTTTTAATATCAGTTCCGATACGTTGCAGATATGCGATAAGTGCAATAATTTCTTTATCACTCTCAACTGCAATACCTTCTTTTTGCATACCAGATGCAATCTTTTCAGCTTGCGCTTTTAAGCTTACATTTCCGTTAGCAATTTCTTCGTTGGTATAAGGAACACCCAATTTTTGCATTGTTTTCAATTTTGCTTCAGTCATGCTGATATCTAGTGTTTGACTAATAAGCCACTGATATGCTGGCATAATTGAACCTGGAGAAACATTGCGAGGGTTGAGCATATGATTATAATGCCATCCATCAGGATATTTTCCACCAACACGCATCAAATCTGGACCTGTACGTTTTGATCCCCATAAAAACGGATGATCGTAAACAAATTCACCAGCTTTAGAATATTCTCCTTGGTATCTTTCTGTTTCTGAACGGAACGGACGAACCCATTGTGTATGACAAGCATTACATCCTTCGCGGATATATAAATCACGACCTTGCAACTCAAGTGGAGAATAAGGTTTTACACTCGAAATGGTTGGAATATTTGATTTGATAGTTAATGTTGGTATTAATTCAACCGCACCACCAACAATAATCATCGCAATTGCTAAAATGGTAAAAGTTACAGGTTTTTTCTCAAGCACAGCATGCCAGAAATCGCCTTTTTGGAACATGGTAGATTTTTCTAATGCAGGTGCTTCAGCAGGTTCATTGGCAACAAGTTTTCCTTGTCCCATTGTTTTAACAACATTATAAATGAGTGTTAAAAATCCAGAGAAATAAAGTAAACCTCCAAAAGAGCGAAGCATATGTAATGGAAGAATTTGAACGGTTATTTTCAAAAATTCAGGATACTGAAGTGTTCCGTCAGGAGAAAATTCTTTCCACATCAAACCTTGTGTAAATCCGCTCCAGTACATTGGAATAGCATAAAATAATATTCCAAGTGTAGCCAACCAGAAATGAACATTCATTAATTTCTTAGAGTAAATTGTAGTGTTAAATATTCGAGGAATAATCCAATAGATCATCGCAAAAGTTAACAAACCATTCCATCCTAATGCTCCAACATGAACGTGTCCAACAATCCAATCGGTAAAATGTGCAATCGCATTTACATTTTTTAATGCAAGCATTGGTCCTTCAAAAGTTGCCATACCATAAGCAGTAACACCTACAGCAAACATTTTCAAAATAGGTTCATCACGAACTTTATCCCATGCTCCACGAAGTGTTAGCAATCCGTTTATCATACCACCCCATGATGGAGCAATAAGCATGATAGAAAAAGCAACGCCAAGTGATTGTGCCCAATCAGGTAATGATGAATATAATAAGTGATGCGGACCAGCCCAAATGTATAAAAATATCAAACTCCAAAAATGAAGAATAGAAAGTTTGTAAGAATAAACCGGACGACCAGCAGCTTTTGGTAAAAAATAATACATCATACCTAGGAAAGGTGTTGTGAGGAAAAATGCAACTGCATTATGTCCATACCACCATTGTACCAATGCATCCTGAACGCCTGCATAAGCAGAATAACTTTTCAAGAAACTAACAGGTAATTCCATCGAATTAACAATATGCAAAACGGCAACTGTTACAAATGTTGCCAGGTAAAACCAGATAGCTACATACATTTGCTTTTCTCTTCGCTTAATGATTGTTCCAATCATATTAGCACCAAAAACTACCCAAATCAATGCAATTAGAATATCAATTGGCCATTCTAATTCGGCATATTCTTTTGATGAAGTAATTCCAAGTGGCAATGTGATTGCAGCACAAACAATGATTAACTGCCATCCCCAAAAATGGATTGTACTTAATAAGTCGCTAAACATTCTTGCTTTGCAAAGACGTTGTAACGAATAATAAACGCCCATAAAAATGGCATTTCCCACAAATGCAAAAATGATTGCATTGGTGTGTAATGGTCGAATTCGACCAAATGATGTAAACTGGTTACCTAAGTTTGCTGCAGGAGCATAAAGTTGAATTGCGGCAAGCAACCCAACAAGCATACCTACAACACCAAATACCATTGATGCAATGGCAAAGTTGCGAACGATTTTGTTGTCGTAATTGAATTTTTCAATTTGCATAGCTGAAAATTAAATTGTAAAAATATTTTGACGAAAGTATTTGAAATGTAGTATTCAAAATGTGATAGCCCTCACTTTGAAAACTGATTTTAATCAGTTTTTTTCGTTTTTCACTTTTTCATTTGACGATTCATCCTTCTTTTTGATATCGTCAAACAGAATCCTAACCGATGGTGTGTAATCATCATCTAATTGGCCCGAGCGTACCGACCAAATAAATGCCCCAAGAAAAACCAAAGCCATTAATAAACTGCAACCAAGTAATAGATAAATGATGCTCATTTGAGTTTATTTTTTTTAGCGTATAACATAGTGGTAACAGTTGTAAATAAAATAACAGACACCGAACTTAAAGGCATTAATATGGCTGCAATGATAGGTGATAAATTTCCTTGAACCGCATAACTCAATCCGATGATATTATAGATGAGCGAAATGACAAAGCTCATACGAATAACTTTTGTTGTGTCTACTGAGAAATTGATAAACTGATTTGTTTTTTCAAATACCGAAGCATCCATAATGACATCAGAGGCAGGGGAGAAGTGAGCTGTGTTTTCACTAACGGAAATTCCAAGATCACTTGCACGCAATGCTCCGGCATCATTTAAACCATCTCCAATCATCATTACTTTTTTATTGTTTTTTTGCAGTTGTTCGATGAAAACAAGTTTTTCCATCGGAGATTGATTGAAAAGTAAATTCGTGTTTTTACCAAAAAGTGCTTCCATGCTTGCTCTTTCTTTATCGTTGTCGCCCGATAGCAAAAACAAATTGAATGTTGATTTTAATTCATGAATTAGTTTTTTAAGACCATTTCTGTAAGCATGTTCGAAAATGAAATAGCCAATTACATCAGCATTTATTTTTACATAAACTTTTGTTGCAGTATTATTTTCGTCTTGAGGTGAATTTTCGTTTACATACTTATATGAACCAATTTTTACAGCAGTTCCATTCACAATACCTTCTAGCCCTTTTCCTGTTTCTTCATTAAAGTTTAAAACATCAAAAGTGTTCGACTCCGACAATAACGAGTATATTTTTTTGCTGAGAGGATGAACCGAGTGAACGGTAAGTGATGCTATGTAACTCTTATTATCATTACTTAATTCATCTCCAATAAATGCAATGGACGATTCTGTTGGTTGTGTTATGGTTCCGGTTTTATCAAAAACTATGGTGTTTGTTTTTGCAATTTGCTCAACTACTTCGGGTGATTTAATATAGAATTTATTTCTACCCAAAATACGCATGGCTGTTCCAAGTGCAAACGGACTCGATAGCGCAAGTGCACAAGGGCAAGCAATAATGAGCACAGATGTAAAAGCATTGAGTGAAAGTACAGGATTAAAAATGAGCCACCAACCTGCCGAACCAATGGCAATAAATAATAGAGCAAACGTAAAATACCTGCTCACAATTTGCTGAAATGTGGTGATGCGACTTTCTGATGGTTTTGCAAAGTGCTCGCTGTTCCAAAGTTGTGTGAGATAACTTTGTGAAACTTTTTTGCAAATTTCTAGCTCTATGGTCTTCCCAATTTGACGGCCTCCGGCATAAATAATTTCGCCTGATACTTTTGTAACTGGTGCCGACTCTCCTGTAACAAAACTAAAATCAACATTACCTTCTCCATTCATTAAAATGGAATCAGCAGGAATAAGTTCATTGTTTCGAATAATGATGCGGTCGCCAATTTTTAAATTGGTTACCGGAACGGTTGTTTCTTTTCTATCAATTAAAACACTTACTGCAACTGGGAAATAAGATTTGTAATCGCGCTCGAATGATAGCGTATCAAAAGTTTTTTGTTGAAACCATTTTCCTGTAAGCAAAAAGAAAATCAATCCTGCAAGTGTATCAAAATAGCCAAGTCCCGAATGCGAAATAACTTCATATGAGCTTCGTAAAAACAAAACTAAAATTCCGAGAGCAAGCGGAACATCAATGCCAATGTGGTTTTTGCGCAATCCTTTAATGGCGTTTTTAAAATAATCTTGTGAGCTAAAAAAGAAAACAGGCAGTGCAAGCACCATATTCAGATAGCCAAACAAAAGCGAGAAATTATTTTTAGTAAACTTGTCTAATCCAAAATACTCTGGAAAACTAAGCAGCATAATATTGCCAAAACAAAATCCGGCAACGCCAATTTGATAAGAGAGTTTTCGGTTAACACTTTTCTTTACCTGCGATTCGATATCATTTAAATTAATCGCTGGTTCGTAGCCAAGTGCGCTAAGTAGTTCAACTATTTTACGAAGGCTTGTTTCTTCTGTTCTAAATGTGATAGAAACTGTTTTCTTTAAAAAATTAACTCGCGAATGGGTAACACCTTTTTCGAGTTTGTATAAATTTTCGAGTAACCATATGCACGAACTGCAATGCATAACCGGTACAAAAAGTGTTGTTTTTCGTATTTTGGTGTCAGCATAATCAATCAGCTTTTTCTGAACATTTTCATCATCAAGGTAATTGAATTTGGTTTTCGAAATAGGATTTTTTAATGCTATTCCTGGTGCCGACTCGAGATTGTAATAATCGCAAAGGTTGTTTTCTGAAAGGATATGGTAAACATTTTTACAGCCCGCACAGCAAAAGTCGTGACCATCAGAAACTATTGATGGTCCTTCACATAAATCTCCGCAATGATAGCAAGCTATTTTTTTTCGTTGTGTTATTTCACCCATTCATTTATATCATGAAAACAGAGCGATTGCCTTCTAGAAAAAATGAATGATCATGATTAAAAATGATGTCTTCAATAATTTCATTTCGGTTAACTCCGGTTACAAGTATAAAGTTATCAAATTGAGTGAGCAAATTTTTAAGGTCATTATAATAAGTTTCAGGGAAACTTCTCATTACCGAAAAATATTGCTGGTGGGTTTTTATGTAATTGTAAATATTTTTTTCTTCTTCCATCGATAAATCATTCATGATGGTGTAAAGAATGACTTTATTTTTGAGCAATTGTGTTTCAAATAAGTACGAGAACAATTTTATCGCCTCAAAACTTTTTTCCGAACCGTCAAACAAAAGAATAATGTTCTCTAATGGTTTGATTTCATTTGGAACCAAAAAAACCGGACATTTCGAATTACGCAAAAGCAATTCAATAATTTCATTATAATGTTTGTTGTTTTTTTTATGGCTGAAAATATTTTTACCAATAAGCAATAAATCTGAATACAAACTGTCGTTTAATAAATCGTGATCTATAGAATGATTGTTAAGGTAAACAGAGACTTTTAAACTTAGGTCTTCACATTTATTTACAAAACTATGGATAAAATCTTCGCTGTTTCCTGCTTCTGAATGCAATATTTTTTCGAGTATTTCTTTATATGAAAACTCGTTGTTTATAGTGCTTGGATTTTCAAAAACATGATGCAAGTGATCTTTTGAAATCCCATCTACAAAAATGCCACTGAAATGATTTTCCTTTTTGTCGAAAATGGTTAATGAATTGTCAAGAAGCTTTGCTGAATCTTCCGTGGCATCCATTAATAACAGCATGTTTCGTATCATGATAAGTTTTTGGTTATTACCATACAAACGTAGATTTGAAGCGAGTTTTAAAAAATGATTATACTCACAACCTTTGCTGATTTATATCAGAATTTCAGCTGCTTCCATTCGATTTTTTTTTATTTAACAAAATAATCTTAGTATTACGGTTGATTTTAAAGTACGAATATGAATAGAAATTTCTTCTTAAAGCCTGCAGTTATTGCATTTTGCTTTTTTCTGAGCCTATCTTTTGCATCTAAAGCGCAATACAGTGTAGGTGTAACTGGTAATTATATGATACCATCTTCCGAATTTGGTTCGGCAGCTAAACCAGGTTTTGGTGCTACTGTTGAAATTCGCAAAATTTTTAGTGACATTATCAAAGCTGGTATTAACATTGGTTATGCCTCGTTTGAAAATAAAAATTCGGACAGTAAAATTTCACCATTGATTGATGGAAAAACATTAACAATTATTCCTGTAACTTTATCAGCTCAGGTTTTCTTTAACGATAATAAATTCAGACCATTTATTGGTTTAGACTTAGGATGGGCAACGGCTAACCTTAAGCTAACTACCGATGCTAAAAATTATTTTATCATGGCTCCTCAATTAGGTGTTGAGTATAAATTATCAGAGCAAGTTTTTATTCATTTAACAGCTAAAGATAATTTGATGTTTTATGAGCGTACTGCTCATGCCTCCGATTTAATGTCGATGGTAGGAATCAACTTTGGATTAACATATAAATTTTAAATAGTAGCGTTTAATAAAATTGAAAATCCTCCCATTGCGGAGGATTTTTTTTTATTTGTTATTGAAATAAATAAACCTCGTATGTTCAGGTATTGCTGAGCTTTTCAATAGTTCACGAATGAAGAAATTTTCTTTTAATGGTTTAATATGCTCTTTCAATAATTCAATTTCATGATAGGAAATTTCTGATGGGACATATCCCATTCCATAAAATTTCCCTTTTTCGACTAAAATGCAACTGTAAGTATTTTCTTCTAATCCCCTGTCAATTATGGCATATGTTTCTTTGTTCTGAAAAGATAAAACAGCTTCTTCAACTTTTAAATTATAAGTGGTTGGCATTTCATTTCCTATACAAGCACCATTGCATAAGCCTGCTTCAACATTTTCGCAAGCATCATTTTTTTGATTGAGCATGCACAATTTCGGACATAAATAATACTCATCAACTAATTTTTGCATGGCATGATAGGCATCTGATAGCGATGGAAAAATATCTATGGGTTTTGTGTGTTTTCTTACCCGATCAATGCATAGCCGCAAGTAACCATTCTGATCTTCATAATCGTAAATGCCAAATGCGAACTCTGGTTTTTTCAATGCACGATTATACGCTGGCCAGTTTTTTTTTATTTCAATAGATTCTAAAATCAGTGCCATTAATTCGGTAGCACAATTTTGATAACTGATGCTGTATATGTTTCGGAGAAAATCTTGCTTTTGTTTACCTGTTGAGTTCCCTCCAAAATGGGTAGCCACACGTTTTTGAATGTTGATGGCTTTTCCTATGTAAATAATTTTTCCTTCTTCGTTGTGAAAATAATACACACCAGGAGTATTAGGTAAATTTGTAAATTGTTGCTTGGGTAAATTAGGAGGAAGACTTTGTTCTTTTGAACCTTTTTTTAGCGACTCGTTAATATTTCCATCAACATCATTTGCCAAAATTTTTTCAAATAATTCAACGGTGGCAATTGCATCTCCAGCTGCACGATGCCTGTTTTCAATGCTTATGCCAACTGCTGCGCAAATATTTCCTAAACTATAAGAGCGTAATCCGGGAAATATTTTTCGACTCAAACGAACGGTACATAATTTTTTAGCATTGTATTCGATGCCCGAATGTTTGAAGTGACTTTTTATAAATGAATAATCGAAACCAACATTGTGAGCAATAAATATATTCCCATCCAATAATTCATAAAGTTCTTCGGCTATGTCGTTAAACTGTGGTGCATCCTCAACCATCTCGTTTGTTATACCTGTGTAAGCACTAATGTAGGCAGGAATAAAACGAGCAGGTTTTAATAGTGTTTCAAATTGTTTGGTAACTTTTTTACCATCGTGAATAAACACGGCAATTTCGGTAATACTGTTTGCGTCAGCATGACCGCCTGTGGTTTCTATATCAACGATGGCATACATTTTAGCTAAACATTTTAATATAATGATTGATCATGCATTGATACGAATCGGAAATGAGCTGCTCTAAAATTTTCATATCTACTACCGAAAGATTTTTTACATACAAACAAGATTTAGTAGTTTTAAATTTCCCTAATTTTTGCAGCAATGCTTTATGTGTTTCAAAACCCGGAAGACAATAAATAGTCAAATTGGCTTTGCGTGGAGAGAATCCTGTTAAAAAATAATCTCCTTCACGACCGCTGGCATATTTGTAATGAAACTGCCCAAAACCAACGATGTTTCCCCACATCACAGGTTTCTTGCCGGTAATTTTTTGCATTATTTTAATCAGTGTTTTGCAATCTTGCTGAATGCTTGGTTCAAGTGTATCAAGAAATTTTTCTACACTTTCGGTTCCAGGTTTGGTTTTATTTTCTGCCATAAAAATTTATATAAGCAATATAGATTTACTTGTCGAAATGCTCAAATGGATTGCGCTCTATTAAATAAAAAAGGAAAGACATTTGACATATCTTTCCTTTTATTTGATTGATTGAAAACTATTTCATCATCGCTTCAATTTCATCGGCTTCAATCGGAATATGAGCCATCAAATCAATGCAACCGTTTTCGGTAATTAATATTTCATTTTCTAATCGTATTCCAATTCCTTCTTCAGGAATATAAATTCCGGGTTCGCAGCTAAACGTCATACCTGCTTGCATAGGCTCGTAGCGCATACCCACGTCATGCACATCAATTCCTAAAAAGTGGGAGGTTCCATGCATATAGTATTTTTTAAATGCAGGCCATGCAGGATCTTGATTTTTGATATCGTCTTGCGTAATCAATTTCAAATCCAACAATTCTTTTTCCATTATTTTACAAACCTGATCGTGATATTCCATCAGCAATACACCCGGTTTCAATAATTTTATGGCTGCACGCATCACACGCAAAACGGCATTATACACTTCTTTCTGACGAGCAGTAAATTTTCCGTTTACAGGAAAAGTACGTGTCATATCGCTGGCATAATTTGCATAATCAGCTCCCGTATCAAGCAGTAATAATTCACCATCACCACACACACCGGCATTATCAATGTAATGCAACACGCATGCATTTTTTCCGCTGGCAACAATGGGTGTAAACGAATGTCCTGCTGCACCATTGCGCAAAAATTCGTGAATCACTTCGGCTTCTACTTCATACTCGGTAACTCCGGGTTTGGTAAATTTCAATACGCGTTTCAACATTTTTTCAGAAATGCCGGCAGCAATTTTCATCGTTTCAATTTCGAGCGGTTGTTTTATACTTCGCAAACGTTGAGTAATTGGAGCAGCACGTTCGAAATTGTGAAGAGGAAATTTCTCTTTCATTTGTTTTACAAAAGCAATGTCTTTTGTTAAAAACGAATTTGAATTTCTGTCGTTTTCATTTAATGTGAGATAAATATTTTGAGCCATTAAAATAATTGCACGCGTGTTGGTTTCAAACTCATCCATCCAAAAAATATTTTTTATTCCTGATGCTGCAAATGCTTCTTCCTTGTTGTATTTATGACCTTCCCAAACAGCAATAGTTGCGTTTGTTCTACGAATAAATAAAGCTTCGCGATACGCTTCAACAGGGCAATCAGGAAATAATACCACTGCACAATCTTCTTGATCGATGCCGGTAATCCAATACATATCTGAGTTTTGTTTGTAGTCGTAACTGGCATCACCATTGCGTGGCATCACTTCGTTAGAGTTAAAAATCGCGATTGATTTTGGTTTCATTTGTTTGCGAAAACGTTCGCGGTTTTCGATAAATAATTTTTTGTCGATTGCTTTATATCTTTTCATATTAATAAAATGTATTGTTAAACGATATTGATTTAGTACAAGGTTATTAAAAATTTATATTTAAATGCTGATGAAATAAATATTTATCTGAAGAGGGTAACTTTTCTGGTAAGAACATCGCCATTTTCAAATTGAATATTAACAAAATATATTCCTGTGTTTATCTCTGTAACATCCAATGAAATGCTAGTGTCAGAGATTTCAGTTTCTTTTTTTGCAAGAGTACCAACAGTGTTATAAACCTCAATAGCCGAAATGCGATTATTTGTTTGATGGCTTGAAATACTCAACGTTTTTGTTGCCGGATTTGGATAGATACAAACATCGCTTTTTGGATTGGACAAATTGTTGAAACCTGTTGTTGATGAACTATCGTATTCAATTACATAATAGAGCGTGTTTGCCATATCAATATCATTCCACTCACCTGCAATTCCATAAGGCCAACTTGCCAAAGCAATACCTGCTGCATTTTGGTTCGATAAATAATTATCGGGTTCTTTGGCAGCACCATTACTTTTTCCTCCCCAATTTACGAAAGCGCCATTTACAATAGCTCCAGTGCCGGTTCCTGCATTTCCTTGTCCGTTCCAAAAATTAACGCCTGAGTTATCGTTATTCCCATCCCATAACCACATGCCTTCAGTTTTTTTATCAGTTGCACCAATCCATACATAAGCAATTCCACCTCCATCATTTACGGTAGTATAAGAACTCGAAATTCCTGCTTTATTTTTGATTTGATTATAGATACTATCCTGTTCGGTTTTCGAATTGATTTGAGCAAGATAACCTCCTCGTAAAACAGCACAAGCAGCAGCATCTACCCACGATTTTTTTTCTTTAATGATTTCATACTTTTTTGCCTGAAAAGTAAATGAAAAAATGTTTGCAGTGTTTGCACAAACCTGAGCTGAAGAACTGTTAAATTGAAAAGAAAAGTAAATACAAAATAGTCCAGTAATAATTATTTTCATAATGAGTAATTTAAGTGTTTTAGTATTGATTTTGAATATTAGTCTTCATAAAATAGCACATTAAATTTCATTCTCCCATTTTGCTACAACATAAGTTGCGAGGCAATTTCCTAAAACATTTACTGAAGTTCTTGCCATGTCCATTAAAGCATCAATAGCTAAAATGGCAAATGCTTTATGCGGATCTAATCCGAGTGACGAAACTGTACTGATTAAAATTAAAAACGATGCGCCTCTTACTCCTGCAACGCCTTTTGATGTAAGCATTAATATCACACACATTTGAATTTGTTGTGCTAAGGTTAAATCAAGTCCACATGCCTGAGCAATAAATACTGATGCAAGAGAAAGGTATAAAGTTGTACCGTCTAAATTAAAACTGTAACCAGTGGGTAAAACAAATGCAACTACCTTTCGCGGAATCCCCATTTTTTCTAAGTTCTCCATCGCTTTTGGCAATGCAGCTTCAGAGCTGGCAGTTGCAAATGCAATTGATACAGGTTCGCTTACGGCAGCAATAAATTTTTTGAATGGAAGTTTAACAAGCAGTCCAATAGGTACAAAAACAAACAATACAAAAACGACTAATGCTGCATACAATGTAATCAGCAAATAAATGAGGTCTTTGAGCACACCTAAGCCCAATGAAGCAACCGAATAAGCAATAGCACCACCAACTGCAAAAGGAGCAAATTTCATCACGATATCGGTAAATTTAAACATCACTTCACTTAAACTTTCGCAAAATTCGAGCATTGTTTTTTTCTTTTCGCCACTAACCAAGGCCAGCGCTATTCCGAATAAAATGCTAAAAATTACAATTTGTAAAACCTGATTATCGGCAATAGATTTTGCAATGTTTTCGGGAAAAATATCGAGGATAAAATGGTGTGATTGTTTTTGTTCAATGAGAGCATTTGCCTTTTCAATTTGATTGGCTTGCGCTTCCAATGACGAACCAACACCTGCTTTTGAAATATTGATGGCAGCTAGTCCGATAAACAATGCAATGGTTGTTACTATCTCAAAATAGATAATGGCTTTTATTCCCATTCTTCCAACTTGCTTTAAGTTTGAATGTCCGGCAATTCCTACAACCAATGTTGCAAAAAGGAGAGGAGCGATAATGGTTTTTATCAGTCGAAGAAAAATATCGCTGAGCACTTTAAGTTGTAGAGCAATTTCTTTGAAGTCGTGTCCTACTTCAATTCCGATAAACATGGCAACTAAAATGCTTGTTGTGAGCGAGCGTTTTTTTATGGCATAAAAGATGAGTAGTCCAACAATAACCAATCGTAGGCTCGATAATAAATAAAAATTCATTTCGAGTAATGCATACCATTGAAGTGCATGCAGTGTTGAAACTGCACCAATAAATAGTAATGAAATGAAGAGTAGTTTTTTAGAATCCATTACTTCAAGTTTA
>CANKGI010000002.1 GCA_947481365.1 Bacteroidota bacterium
ACTTACCATGTTACTTTTCCAGTGTTTGAAAAAATTCATGTGAAAGGAAATAACGCTTCTGAATTGTATCAATTTTTATCGAGCAAAAAATTAAATGGTCGAATAAATTCTATTCCAAAATGGAATTTCCATAAATACTTAGTTAACAAAAATGGTGAGGTAGTTGATTATTTTTATACTCCAACAAAACCCACTTCGGGTAAAATTAAAAAAGCAATAGAAAAGTTGCTTAAATAAATTTCAAATCTCGCATACATTTGCAATATGAAATTAGATATTTTAGCATTTGCAGCTCACCCTGATGATATTGAACTTTCGGCTAGTGGAACAGTTATGGCTCACCTTGCGTTGGGCAAAAAAGTTGGTATCATCGACCTCACAAAAGGAGAACTAGGCAGCAGAGGTTCGGTTGAGATTAGAATGAAAGAAGTAGAAGCTTCGAATAAAATTTTGGGTATCACTGTTCGCGAAAATCTTGAATTCAGAGATGGCTTTTTTGTGAAAGACGAAACGCATTTGCTTAAAGTCATTCAAATGATTCGCAAATACCAACCTGATATTGTTTTAGCAAATGCTGTTAGCGATAGACATATTGATCATGGCCGTGCGGCAGACTTATTACACGATGCTTGTTTCCTTTCGGGATTAAGAAAAATAGAAACATCACTTCAAGGTAAAAAACAAAAAGAATGGCGACCAAAATCTGTTTATCATTACATTCAGGATAATTTTGTTGAACCGGATATTATTGTCGATATCACTCCATTTTTTGAAAGAAAAATGAAAAGCATAAAAGCATTTTCTTCACAATTCTTCGACCCTAAATCGAACGAACCTTCCACTCCTATTTCATCAAAAGAATTTTTAGATGTAATTGAATACAGAAACTTGCAAATGGGCAGATATATTGGTGTTCAGTATGCCGAAGGATTTACCGTTAAACGACCTGTTGGCACAAAAGATTTGACTACTTTGATTTGATACAGGTTACAGAAAGCAGGATACAAGATGCAGGATACAAGATGCAGGATGTAAGATTTCTACAGCATTCACTAATTCATTCCTTCTCTCATTCATTCCTTCTCTCATTCACTAAATTAATGTATTCTCTCACTTATCGGTACAAGACCAAATTGCATAAAGTGATGCATAAAATGTTTGTATTCGAACCACAACCATTCGTGGTAATTTAATTCGCCAAATAAATTATGAACGCTGGTTATGTTATCTCCATTTTTGAAATACAAATGAAAAACTTTCAATTCATCCAATAACATTTTCTTTGCTTCATCGAGTGACGAATAAACATAAGGTTGTAAACCTTTTTGCAAAATCGGATTCTGAAAATCACGTGGTAATGGTCGATCACTTAACAACGAAATTATCTTAAATTTAGAGGCTTTGGCATCGATTTTTGAAACTGGAATTTGAATATTTCCATTCCCAATTTTTACACCTAAAATTAAATGTTCAACTACTCTCTGAGCATCCATCGTTCCCCAAATTGGTTTTGTTTCTTCTGTTAATTTTCCTAAAAGTTCAGGAACTTGTTCATTAAAAAAAATGATCAATTCTTCTTCTGTTCTCATGATTATTTCGAATTAAAAACATAACTATTTACACCATCTTTCGAATGAATATAAACTGCATATGTTCCGGTCTTTATTTTCTGCGATTGAGTAAACGAAACCCTTGTTACACCTTGCTTACAATCAATCACCGTTTTTAGCAATGGTTGTGATTTTAGGTCGAGTGCATTTTCTAAAACAACATTTATTTTTTGTTTACTAGAAGAGTATATGGTAAGATGAATTTTATTATCCTTCAGCATTCGTGCATCAAGAATAATGTCTTTTGATAATTGAAAATCTTTATCGCCACCCAATATTTTATTTGCTAAAACAGCATCAGGAATTCCGTAACCTAAATATTTATCGGGTGCAAAATATTGAGATGAACTTAATTGCAATGCTGCAATAATTTCATTATTTTTTCTCACAATATTAGCTTGAAGCAAACAAGCTGCAACTCCAGTAATAATTGGGCACGAAAAAGAAGTCCCGTTGGTTTGATAATATGTTCCTGACGTAGATGGCACCCACACATTTTCTCCCAATGCTACCACATCCGGCTTTATGCGTTTATCAGCACTCGGACCAATTGAACTAAAACTTGAGTAAATATTTTTATCATCAATTCCTCCAACAGTTAAAATATTTTTTGCATCAGCAGGGGCAACTAAATATTTCCAGTCGTTATCGCCTTCGTTACCTGCACTGTTTACAACAAGTATTCCTTTAGAAGCTGCAATACTCGCAGCACGTGAAATGATGGTGGTTTTACCGTCAAGATCTTTGTACTGATAATTTAAATTTTTATCATCGAAATTATTGTAGCCTAATGACGAACTGATAATATCTACTCCAACACTATCGGCAAACTCGGATGCTGCCAACCAATGTGTTTCTTCAATAGGCGATTCGGTTTTGGCATATTCGGTTCTGAATAACCAGAAATTTGCTTTGGGTGATGAACCTACAAGTTGATAAGGTTTATAAGCACCCATACAACTCCATACTCCATCACCATGATCATCGTCATCAAACACATTATTCACTCTGTCTACAAAATCTTTACTTCCCAACACATGACTGCTATCGAATGAATATTTAAACACATCCATTTTTTTTGCATCCTTAAAACCAGCATCTAAAACAGCAATGGTAACACCTTGCCCCATGTAACCTAAATTATGCAATTGATCGACTTTAATCATCGAAACTTGTGTGTAAGATTTTCCGTAAAAATTCGAATCTGTTTCCTTGTTTTTTGTATCATCAAATTTCGATTCGAGCACACTTAATGCTTCGTTTATATCTACTGCATGTTCTGTTTTATTTTCCTCATCCGTAAATTTTAATTCGCCAAGATTTTTTACGTTTATTACAAACGGTAAGTTCTTTATTGAGTCAATTAAATTGGGTTTTACAGTTTGAATGGCAATTGCATTTAGCCATTTGCTTTTGTGTATAATTCTAAATCCTTTTGAAGAAATAATTGATACGTATTTTGATGAAACAGGCAGGTCATTTTCGACAATAGAAATATGGTATTTTTCTCTGCGCTGAATTGATTTTATTGAAAGAAATTGTTGCGGATGCTGCACATCAAATACCGAATCTTTGTCTTTTAATTCTACCCAATATCGATAATATCGGTCTTGCGCAAAAAGTGAATTGATTGAAAATAAAAGGAAGAGAGTTAAAGTATATTTAAAATTCATCGTTTCAAATTAAGATAAATAAATTGAATGCAGATTTATACAACTATGATGCCGTTACTGAAACGAACGTAGTCTGATTCTGTATCTGAACCCTTTTGATTTTGTACCCGGACCTTTGCTGCGAGATTGTGTATTTAATGAATCGGATGTAAAACTAATTAAACCCACATTTCGAGCATATAACGAATAGCGCTTTATTTCATCAATAAAATTAGTTATCGAATCTTCTCTTACCATTACCGTTTTGTCAAACATTTTTCCATTAACAAACGATGGTTGATCAAAATATAAAATATCATAATATGCTTGACCGATATTGTTAAACATATTTCCATCCCAGGTTTTTGAAGCATTTAACGGAAAAACCAATTTTACATATCGAATATTATCTTGAACTTTTTGAGCACGCAAATTATCTCTGCTCATAATCCAAGTATTAGCACTTTGCCAGGTATCCGAATCATGTTTCCTAAAATACCTTTCTACTTTTATTGCCGGTTTTCCAATATCATCAATCATCGATTCTGATGTAGCTTCTTTGTACTGGTAGTAAGTGGTATCAATTACCGTTGAGTCGGTATTATTATCATATCCAAACGAGTCAACATCATAAATCCAAACATGACCGGCTTCAACAGGAAAATAGTTATATCCTAAATCGACAGATGAACCATCATCTTTATTGGAACTGCATGAAAACATGAATACCAAAATGATGAAAACAGAAGAGTAAGTAATTATTTTTTTCATGAATAACTTCACGCGAATATAACGTGAAAAATGAAATTGAATTATCTAAGTAAATTAGATTTCAAATCCCGACTGAATCCAACCACCACCAATTACATCGTTACCTTCGTAAAACACAGCCGACTGTCCGGGAGCAATAGCTTTAACATCGCTATGAAATAGCACTTTCATTTTGTCATCAACTTGTTCAATGGTTGATAAAGCACCAACATCTTTATACCTAATTTTTGTTAACGATTCGATGGGGTTATTAATAGAAGTGTATTTACTTAAATTTAAATTGCGCACCCACATTCCGTTTCGCTTCAACTCATCTTCTTTGCCAAGAATAACGGTATTGGTTTCGGGTTGAATTTCGAGGACAAACAAAGGCTCACCAACTGCAATCTCTAATCCTTTTCGCTGACCAATTGTGTAAAACGGATAACCTTTATGCTTACCCAATATTTTACCTTCACGTGTAACAAAATTTCCGCCATCAACTTTTTCTTCAAGTCCGTTTACTTTGCGTTTTAAAAATCCGCGATAATCATTATCGGGCACAAAACATATTTCGTAACTTTCACTTTTCTTGGCAATATCTTCGTAGCCCATATCAATAGCCATTTGCCTAATTTCGGTTTTGCGAAACTGTCCTAATGGAAATTTTGTTCGAGCTAAACTCTCTTGAGTGAGTCCCCATAAAACATAAGATTGATCTTTGTTTTCATCAAGACCTTTAGAAACAATAAAACGATTGTTTTCATTTCTTACTTGAGCATAATGACCAGTTGCAATAAACTCACAATCGAGTTGATTGGCTCGTTTAAGTAATGCTTCCCACTTAATATGCGTATTACACAAAACGCAAGGATTTGGTGTACGTCCGGCTAAATACTCTTCAATAAAGTTATCAATAACATAATCGCCAAACTCATCGCGTATATCTAAAATGATATGATGAATTCCATGTTTAACAGCAATAGCTCGGGCATCATTAATCGAATCAAGACTGCAGCATCCTGTCTCCTTTTTGGATCCGCCTGAGTTTTGATAATCCCAGGTTTTCATTGTTACACCCACTACTTCATAGCCTTCATCGGCAAACATCACTGCTGCAACCGTGCTATCTAAACCACCGCTCATGGCAACCAATATTCTTCCTTTTTTACTCATTTGATGTGCAAAGATAATATGATTTATATCTTCACATTTTATAACAACTTTTGTAACAAATAGATTTAACAAATATTAAACCTTATCAAAATCACATCATCACAGTAAAAAAAACAATATGAAAACGATTATGAATTATTTTAAATTGATAGCAGTTATGCTTATCATTTTGGTTGCAAGAGTAAATGCTCAGCAATTTGAAAAAAACAAAATGAACGAACGTTTCGAACATCTCATGAATGAACTTACAGAACATTTGCAGCTTCGTCCTGATCAGCAAGAAAAAGTTAGAACCATTGCCGAGAACAACAGAAAAGAATTGATGAGAATAAGAAATACTGATAAAGAAGCTTCGCGCAAAGACAAACGTGCTGATTTTATTGCACAACTAAAGAAGGCCGATGAACAGATAAAAGAAATATTAGACCCAAAGCAAAAAGAACTTTATAAAAAATTTAAGGAAGAAAAGAAATCTGAACGTAAAGCCAAAATGCAGGAACATAAAGAAAGACATACCGAATTGGAAGACGGATTGTTTTAAGAAAATGGTAAACACATAAATCCTCTGCTTTTGCAGGGGATTTTTTGTTTCTGTACATAAACATATTTTTGTTGCTTGCTGCACATCAATAAACATACTAAACTCATTAAGCAAAAAGCCAGCGAGCTTGGATTTTCCTATTGCGGTGTAAGCAAAGCAACATTTTTAAATGAAGAAGCGCCTCGATTAGAAAAATGGCTATCGCAAAACCAACATGGCAACATGACTTACATGAGCAATCATTTTGATATGAGGCTCGACCCAAGACTTTTAGTAGAGGGCGCAAAATCAGTTGTATCGCTTATGTACAATTATTACACTGATAAAAAACAAATTGATAATCATGCACCGCAAATTTCGAAATATGCATTTGGCGAAGATTATCACTTTGTAGTAAAAGATAAATTGAAAGAACTTCTTGCATTTATTAATGAAAGTATTGGCGAAGTAAACGGGAGAGCTTTTGTTGATTCAGGACCAGTATTAGAGCGTGCTTGGGCGAAAAAAAGCGGACTTGGATGGATAGGTAAAAATGCAAATCTCATAAATAAATCATCGGGGTCGTTTTATTTTTTAAGTGAGCTTATTCTTGATTTAGATTTAGCATACGACTCACCAACTACTGATCATTGTGGAACCTGCACAGCCTGTATTGACGCCTGCCCAACACAGGCAATTGTTGAGCCTTACAAAGTAGATGGAAGCAAATGTATTTCGTACTTTACCATCGAGCTAAAAGAAAACATCCCAGAACAAATGAAAGGAAAATTTAATAATTGGGCATTTGGTTGCGATGTTTGTCAGGATGTTTGCCCATGGAACAAATTTTCTGAGCAACACAATGAAAAAAGATTTGACCCTTCTGATATGTTTCTATACATGACCCACAACGATTGGCAAGAATTATCTGAACATAGTTTTAAAGAATTATTTAAAAAATCGCCTTTAAAGCGAACCAAATACAACGGCTTGAAAAGAAATATTGACTTCTTAAAAAACAAACAGTGAAGAGAAAATCTTATTTTCGTTCCGAAAGAACACAATTCTTGTTAAAAAATAAACAATCATACCTTCTTAACTTGATAGTTGCTTTGATGCTTAGCACCTTTGTTTTAGCACAAACTGAACAACTATCGTATGGAATGCACCTTTCATTAAATTACCCAACTGTTGGTAATCGTATTGATAATTATTCAGGTGAAGCTAATCCAACTTTGGGTTTGTTTCTTCAATATCATCCCGAAGACGGACTGGACATTTCACACCCAACTAAAAATAAACGTTACAATATTTTTCCATCAGAATTTACACGCAGATTAACCTTTTTGGTTCAGCCATCTTTTAGTATCAATACTTTCAGGCAAATAGATGTTGACCGAAAATACAACTCCTATTATGTTGAATTATCTGGCTTAGTTTACATACAACCGTTTGCATATGTAAACGAGTTTAAACTCTTCACTGGACTTCGTCCTTCGTATCTCACTGCTTATAACACCGAAGTATTTGAAGGTGGTTTTTACACCACCAAAAGATACGACCCAAACTTAAACCGAATTGGTCGATACGATTTAACAATGCCAATTGGAATATCAATGGATTTATCACAGGCTGTAACTGTTGAGATGGCATATTACCATTCGTTTTCCGACAACAATACAAATACGTTTATTCAAGGTCGCCCATCAAGTATCGAGTTTACTTTAAAACTGAATGCATTAGGATTGGTTAGCCAGTTTGCGCATAAAGAAGACCAACTAAGAGCACAAATTACAAAATACAGTAAAGGTTCGTTAATAGTGATGTTGCCTACAGTCAATCAAAACGAAATCCAGAGTTTAAGAAAGCAACATAGCGAACAAGAAATTGAATTTATTACCACCGAATTAAACGAGCGCAACAAAAAAATCATGCACGACTTTAGGACATATTTTGAATACTGTCCTGTATATTTCTTTATGGATACAAGCGCTTATAAAGTTATTTCAAAAAACTTTAATAATGTATTTGTAAACGCAAACTTCGAAACGGATAAATTTATACATCCAGATAGCAGCAACTTTTTTATGGCAAGTATTTGCGAAGATATTTCGGCATACACTACGAAGCATGTATTTGGATTATTTGTTTACGATGAAAAATTAAACCAATTGCCAAAACCATTTAATGTTCCGGCAAATTTAATAGGCCCCAACCTTGAGGGCGACCCTTTGAACTTCTTCAAAAAACGACATTACAATTACAGCCAAATTTCGTTCGAGAAATACATTACTAAATTGAACAACCGAATGTTGAGGTACAAGAACCTAGAGTAACCGAACATTCTGTTAGCTCAACCTTTAAAACTACCATGATTGTGTAAAAAAAACGAATGCGACATAAACAATCATCCTCCTATTTAGAAAAAATAACTTCTCGTACTATTGATTATATTTTGTAGTTATTACTCTACAAATATTTTAAAATAATATTTATATATTTCGCCTTCGTAAATTCAAATTTAAACCACAAAATATATCATTATGCTAAAAAAGTTACTAAGCCTAACACTAACATTTGTCGTACTGGGGTTATTTACCACCAATACAAATGCACAATCAACAACGGTATCAACCACTGGGGTCTTTACAAATAATAACGGTTCTGGACAAGTTACATTCAATTTCCAAAACAACAACGGATATGCTGTTATAATTACCGGCATTGAAGGCGTTACGGGAGTTGCGGGTGCTCAAACCTGTGACCTATGGTATAAAACAACTCCTCTCAGTGGTGCTCCGGGAGTAATTAGCTCAGCTAATGGATGGAACATAGCTATGTCAGGTAGTTACACAGGTGTTGTAAATACAACTTCTACAGTTACTCAACCATTTATTACTGGTGGAACATTCGTGGTTCCAGCAATGACAACTTATGCTTTTAGTGTTGCATCTACAAGCCAGAGATATTTTACAATGACAACGAATACTACCGTATCTGCAGGTGGATGTAGTATAATTACCGGTACAAATATTAGTTATGGAGGAAGCATGCCTCCTACAACTCCACCCAATACTCCGCGTGGTTGGATTGGAAAAATAACTTTTGTACCATCAATCAAACCATTTAATGATGCGGGAGTTGCGTCAATTGACACTCCTGGATTATTTTGCTCACCAGGAATATATCCTGTTTATGCAACTATTAAAAATTATGGTGGCAGCCAAATTACAAGCGTAACGGCAAACTGGTCGACAAATGGAATATCAAAAACTCCATATTCATTTACAGGTTTACTTGATACTATTGGAGGAGTTAATCCTTCAACTGCACAAATTTTATTGGGTACATATAACTTTCCATCTACAACAACAGCAATAAAAGTATGGACATCATTACCTAATTCTCTTGCTGATACAACCACTGGTAACGATACAATGTTGGTCAATAAACATCCATCCATGTCGGGTACTTATACCATTGCCCCTACTGGTGGAAATTATTCAACTTTTACTGCTGCCTGTAACGATCTCATGAGTTTTGGGGTATGCGGACCGGTAGTGTTTAATGTGGCAGCAGGAACTTATACAGAAAATGTAACACTTAATGCAGTTGCAGGTAACTCATCTGTAAATACCATAAGATTTGATGGCGGAAATGGAAATGCCGCTACACGTATAATCACAACTAGCGCTTTATCTACATCTACATTTGTTCTTAACAATACACAATACGTTACACTTCGTAATTTAACAATCAATAATACTTATGCCGGTTCATGCCAGGGTATTGCTATTACTGGAACAAATGTGGGAACAACCATTAATAATTGTTCGGTAAATCTTCCTAACTCAGGAACATCAACTGCTTATGGAATTGCTACTGGTGGTGCGTATGGAGGATCTTCAAGTATGGCAGATTCGCTTACTATCGATAGCAATACTGTTACAGGTGGTTATTATGGCATTTATCTTTACGGTGGCAGTACAACAGCTGGTAGTGGATGGGGATATAACCGTAACTTTAAAGTTAGATATAACACTTTATCGGGTGTTTATTACTATAATTTGTATGTTTATTATATTCAAAACGGTATAGATATTATTGGAAATACTATAACAAATATGGGTGCTGGATATTATGGTTTATACATGTATTATAACTATAATCACAATGCTACAAATGCTCCTACACGAATAATTGGAAATAAGTTTAGCACGATGGCATACAATTATGTATACTATGCTACTTCAACGCCAAGTAACATTACACAAATCATTAATAATATTGTATTCAATACTAAAGTTTATAGTACCAATTACGGATTCTATATTAGCAATCCCTCAACTTACAATGGAGATTATTTGATTCTCAACAACACCATTAATCTTTCGAGTGGAACCACAACTGCATATGGGGTGTATTACAGCAATACTACTGGTGGTGCCAATACCATTATTAAAAACAATATCTTCAGTAATGCTGCAGGAGTAGTAACTACAGGGTATCCGTTGTATGCTGCAACAAATCCAACAGGTAATGTTATTAATTACAACTACTATAATAATGTTTCAGGAACTAATTTGTTATTCAGAGGAAGTGCATATACAACTGCAACATTTAAAACTGCACTTGCAGGAGGTGATTCTTCTTTTATTGGACCACTTCCTTTAACAAGTTCAACCGATATGCATTTAACAAATGGTTGTACACGCGGTGTAAATATGTCACCATTGGTAACTACCGATATTGATGGAACCTCAAGAAGTTTGTCACCATCTGTTGGTGCTTATGAGTACGTATCATATGCAAATGATATGGCAACTGATATACTTTACACACCTGTAATGCCATTAACAGCGGGTTTGCAAAATTTAGTAGTACGTGTAAAAAACACTGGTTCTACATCCATTACGAGCTTTAATATTAACTACACATTAAATGGTGGTTCAGTTGTTACAATCCCATGGTCAGGATTTTTAAACACATGTGATACAGCATTAATTACATTTTCGGCAGGCAACCAAATAAATATAGTTACTGGTGTAAATGCTATTAAAGTCTATACATCATCTCCAAACTTAACAACAGATGGCAACAGGTTAAATGATACAATAAGCGTATTATATTATTATTCGGCTGTTTTAAGTGGTAATTATTCAATTGGTGGTACAGGAGCTAATTTCCCTGATATTGCTACAGCTGCAACTGCCATTTCTAATTATGGTATAAATGGTCCAGTATACTTTACTATCAATCCTGGAACATATACAGGTCAGGTAGTTGTAAGTTCTGTTCCTGGAGCATCATCTGTAAACACAATTACGTTTGATGGAGTAAATGCGTCTTCACGTATTTTATCTGCAAATCTTAGCAGCTCTGCCTTCTTAATTAATCAAACAAGTTATGTAACGATTAAGAATCTTACAGTTACAAATAGCTATGCAGGAGCCTGTACAGGTATTGCCGATGTTGGTAATGCTACCAATACTGCAGGTAGTGGATTTAATGTAAAGAGATGTATTGTTAATTTGCCAAATGTTGGTGCAAATACATCTTATGGTATTATTGTTACAGGTTCTGTAGGTGGTATGGCTGATGGTAACCAGTGGACAGACTCGGTAACAATAGATAGTAATACAATTAATGGCGGTTATTATGGCATTCAGATTTCTACAAGTGCAAGTGGTAACGCCACTTATAATATTGGTCATAAAATACGCTGGAACACAGTTAACGCATATTACTATGGTATTCGTGTTTACTACATTTATAACGCAGTAGAAATATTATACAATACCGTAAATATGAATCCTATAAATATTTCTAACTATGGTATTTATTTTTACTATTGCCAAAACACTACCGTTGGAACTAACCATAAAATAATTGGCAACAATGTTTATGCAGGTTATGCTGCATTATATTTCTATTACTTTGCTAGTCCTCTTGGAAACAGAATTCCTATTTATAATAACATGTTCAATACATTTAGCCCAACAGGTTATGTTGCGGCATATGTATATACAGGTGTAGCAGCAGGTGACGAAGTAGATTTTTATCACAATACAGTTGCCAGTCAAGGTGCTACTGCCACTTATGGATTATATTTTTATAATACAGGTACCGGAACATCTTATTTAAGAAACAATATTTTTTATGCAGTTGGATCGGCTACATACCCAGCTTATTTCAGTACTAATCCTGCAGGAAATGTTATTAATTTTAATAACTATTACAATGCTGCAGGAGGAAATTTAGGTTACAGAGGAGCTGCATTTAATTCATCAAATTATCTAAGTACTACAACAGGAGGGGATACTTCATACAATGTATTACCTGTATTTGTTTCGTCAACCGACCTTCATTTAACCAATGCCTGTTTAAAAGGGGCAGATCTAACAGCTTATGTACCAACAGATATTTTCGGAAATGTTCGTTCAGTTCCTCCGGTTGTTGGTGCACACGAAGCTTCAGGGTCGCTTAATGATGTTGCTTTGGTTCGTGTTGATTATACAACACCAATTGTTGCAGGATTACAAAACCTCACCGTGAAAATTAAAAATAACAACACTGCTAATATTACTTCACTTAATGTTTCTTATAAATTGAATGGTGGTACAGCAGTTACTGTTCCTTGGTCAGGTACTATGCTTGGTTGCGACACATTGCTTGTTACTTTTACTGGTCCAAAGCAATTGAATATTCTACCTGGTTCAAACACATTAACAGTTTACACTTCGCAACCAAATGGTATTGCTGATGTGAATACTTCAAACGATACTTCATATCTGGCTCTTTCAACCATTACTAAAATTGCTGGTAACGCATTTTCGGGAAATGGTACAGGAGGCAATGTAATCAGTTATGCTCATGTTAACGGACAAAACCCAAGTACAGCTGTTACTGTTGAAGCTTGGGTTAAGCTAAGTTCTATTGCTGTTGATCAAAAGTTTGTTTGTAAATCTTCTGTTCAAAATGGTTACTGTTTAGGATTCTTGACAGCAGGTGCAAAATTAGACCCTGAGTTCTGGACTGTTGCAAATGGTACAGGTTCACTCAGAATGACTAGTGTTGGAACTTCAATGGCAAACAACACGATTCCTGCAAATACATGGACACATGTAGCTGCAACATGGCAATCAGGTGTAGGTGTAAAAGCCTATATTAATGGTAGCTTAGTTGGATACTACAACTCGGCAACAGTTTCAACAATTACACCATCTACGTATCCATTGGTGGTTGGTGCCGATTCATGGGATTTAGGATATGCAACTAATGGAAATTTAGATGAAGTAAGAATTTGGAATGTAGCACTTGATTCTATTTCACTTCGCAAAAACATGCACCGAACTTTAACAGGAACAGAAACTGGTTTAATATCATACATGCAAATAAATGAACCCGTAAGTAGCACGTTATTATCCGACCCTATTTGTGGTTCTGTTGGAACTAAAAAAGCTGCAGCAGCTATAGTTGCATCTACATTACCTGCTGGTGGCGATAGTACTTACATTATTCCTTATATCACATCAGGGCTTTTCCAAAATGCTAATCTTACAGTTAATATCACTGATCCGTTTGATAACTATTGCGATTTAACCATTACTGAAGTTCCTTTCGGTCCCAATTTTTTACCTTCTGTAAGTCATACCTTAAACAATAAGTATTGGATAGTTCAACCTTTCGGTAATCCAGGATTATTTGCTGCCGATTTTACCTTTAACTTCCCTACAGGTTACTTAAACCTTACCGACCCAAGTTTAGGTTTGTACAGACGTTCGTTTTATGGCGATCAGGCTAACTGGCAATATGCTAAAGCTGGTGTAGTTACTAGCCCGAACACCTTAATGTGTTTTAATGTTGACACATTGGGTCAATTCACTATTGCATCAAACGGAACTTCATTGCTACCTGTTACATTAATGTCGTTTGGTGGCAAAAAAATAAATAATGCTGTTAACCTTTTATGGCAAACTGCTAACGAAATCAACTCTAAAGGTTTCGATATAGAAAGGTCTTACAATAACCTCGATTATTTTGAGAAGATTGCTTTTGTTGATGCCAAAGGTGCTAACAAGGCTTCTGCTAATGCTTACAATTACATTGACACTAAAGCTGATTTGTCTAATGTTATCTATTATCGTTTAAAACAATTAGACAATGATGGCAAGTATAAATACTCACCTATTGTTGAAATTGATGCCGATAATTCAGCAACTGTTGTTTCGGCTTATCCTAATCCGTTACTTAATTCAACTAAAATTGATTTAAGAGTAGCTCAAAATGTTTCAGCTGTTATTTCTGTTTATGATATTAAAGGAGAAGAAATAATGCGCTTTAATCAAAATCTTACAAAAGGAGCAAACCAAATCAATATCGATTTGTCGAAACTTAATAGTGGTATCTATATTTCTAAAATACAAATTGGTGATGAGTTAAAAACCATCAAACTCATCAAAGAATAATTTATTTTCTTACATCTAAACACAGAGCCCGCAACATGTTGCGGGCTTTTTTATGAAAAAATATTTACATATTTGTTTTCTATTGCATAATAAATAATCTCCCTTATATTTGCAGCCCATTTATTGGTACCGGTCTTTTTAAATACGGTGAAGACTGATGGTTAATTAAGCTTAGATTAACCCGCTCAGCAGTTAAATAATTTATTTATTTTTCTCTGCGCTTGCTAAGCTAAATTATTCCCTCTACATTTGCTGCCCTTAAAAAATACCCATGTATCATTGGGAAATTAAAGTTATAATATGCCAACTATACAACAATTAGTTAGAAAAGGACGCACGATTAACAAAACCAAGAGCAAGTCTCCTGCGCTCGATTCGTGCCCTCAACGTAGAGGTGTTTGTACACGTGTTTACACAACTACACCTAAAAAACCTAACTCAGCTATGCGAAAAGTAGCTCGTGTGCGATTGACAAACGGAAACGAGGTAAATGCATACATTCCAGGAGAAGGACATAACTTACAAGAACACTCTATCGTATTAATACGTGGAGGTAGGGTTAAAGATTTACCTGGAGTTCGTTATCACATTGTCAGAGGTGCATTAGATACTTCTGGTGTTGAAGGACGTAACCAACGTAGATCAAAATATGGTACCAAAAAACCTAAAGCAGGTGCAGTAGCAGCAGCAGGAGCAAAAGGTAAAAAGAAATAATTATTGAGCAATGAGAAAGTCCAAACCAAAAAAAAGAATTTTAGTTCCAGATCCGAAGTTTAATGACACTTTGGTAACAAGGTTCGTAAACAACATGATGTGGAGTGGTAAAAAAAGTGTGGCATATGGAATTTTTTATGACGCATTAGATAAAGTTGAAGCTAAAGCACAAGAGCGTGGAATTGATGTTTGGAAAAAAGCATTAAACAACATTATGCCTTCTGTTGAAGTAAAAGCAAGACGTGTTGGAGGTGCTACTTTTCAAATTCCTATTGAAGTTCCTGCCGACAGAAAAGTTGCAGTTGGAATGAAATGGATGATTGATTATTCGAGAAAAAGAACAGAAAAAACAATGGCTGATAAACTTGCCGGAGAAATTCTTTCTGCTTCTAAGAATGAAGGTGCTGCGGTAAAAAAACGTGAAGACACTCACAAGATGGCAGAAGCTAATAAAGCATTCTCTCATTTCAAATTAAGCTAATATAAAAAGAGGAACGAAATAATAAATGTCACGCGACTTAAAATATACAAGAAATATAGGAATTGCAGCTCACATTGATGCGGGTAAAACCACTACAACTGAGCGAATATTATATTATTCTGGAGTTAACCATAAAATTGGTGAAGTACATGATGGTGCTGCAACAATGGATTGGATGGTTCAAGAACAAGAAAGAGGTATCACAATTACATCTGCTGCTACTACAGTTTTCTGGAATTACAGAGGAGATAAATACCATATAAATATTATCGATACTCCCGGACACGTTGACTTTACAGTTGAAGTTAATCGTTCACTTCGCGTATTGGACGGATTGGTATTTTTATTCAGTGCTGTTGATGGTGTTGAGCCTCAATCAGAAACCAACTGGCGTCTTGCAAATAATTATAATGTAGCCCGCATAGGTTTTGTAAACAAGATGGATCGTTCAGGTGCCGACTTCCTTATGGTAGTTAAACAGGTTCGTGATATGTTGGGTAGCAATGCTATTCCATTACAATTACCAATAGGTGCTGAGGAAAAATTCACTGGTGTGGTTGATTTAATCAACTTCCGTGGAATGGTGTGGAATGAAGACGACAAAGGAATGACTTATAAAGAAATTCCTATCCCTGATGATATGCATGCTGAAGCACTTGAATGGAGAGAAAAACTTCTTGAAGCTGTTTCTGAATATGATGATAAGTTGATGGAGAAATTCTTTGAAGATCCAACATCAATATCTGAACGAGAAATATTAGATGCATTACGTAAAGCAACAATCGACATGAAGATTGTACCTATGCTTTGTGGTTCATCATTTAAAAACAAAGGCGTTCAAACAATGCTTGATTTGGTAATGGAAATTTTACCAAGTCCACTTGATAAAAAACACATTACAGGTATTAACCCTGATACAGAAGAAGAAGTTACACGTAAACCTGATTACAAAGAACCATTTGCAGCATTGGCATTTAAGATTGCTACCGATCCATTTGTTGGTCGTTTAGCATTTATGCGTGCTTACTCGGGTAAACTTGATGCCGGTTCATATGTATTAAATACACGCAGTGGAAATAAAGAACGTATCTCTCGTATCTTCCAAATGCATGCAAACAAACAAAACCCAATTGATAGTTTAGGAGCAGGTGATATTGGTGCAGCAGTTGGATTTAAAGATATTAAAACAGGCGATACACTTTGTGACGAGAAACATCCAATTGTATTAGAAGCAATGGATTTCCCTGAACCTGTTATCGGTTTAGCTGTTGAGCCTAAAACTCAAGCCGACTCTGATAAATTAGGAATGTCGTTAGCAAAATTAGCTGAAGAAGATCCAACATTCAGAGTTAAAACTGATGAAGAAACAGGTCAAACTGTAATTTCAGGAATGGGTGAACTTCACTTAGAAATTATTATCGACAGATTAAAACGTGAGTTTAAAGTTGAGTGTAATCAAGGAGCTCCTCAGGTAGCATATAAAGAAACAATTAAAGCTTCAGTTAATCACAGAGAACTTTATAAAAAGCAATCTGGTGGTAGAGGTAAGTTTGCCGATATGACAATTGAGCTTAGCCCGGTTGACGAAGGAAAAGAAGGATTGCAATTTATTAACGAGATTGTTGGAGGTTCAATTCCTAGAGAATTTATTCCTTCTATTGAAAAAGGTTTCAAACAAGCAATGTCGAATGGTGTTCTTGCAGGTTACCCGGTAGATAGTTTAAAAGTAAGATTATACGATGGTTCTTATCACGCAGTGGATTCAGACGCAATGTCTTTTGAAATTGCAGCTAAAGTGGCTTTCAGAGAAGCTTGTCGCAAGGCAAGTCCTGTATTGCTCGAACCTATCATGAAAATTGAAATCTTAACTCCTGAAGAATACATGGGAGATGTGATTGGAGACTTAAACAAGCGCAGAGGTCATCTTGAAGGAATGGATAGTCGTGCAGGAGCTCAAGTAATTAAAGCAAAAGTTCCACTTTCAGAAATGTTTGGATACGTAACACAATTACGAACACTTTCTTCTGGTCGTGCAACAAGTACAATGGAATTTGATCACTATGCTGAAGCTCCACGAAATGTGTCAGAGGAAGTATTAGCAAAAGTAAACGGTAAAGCAGTAAAAGCTTAATAAAATGGTTAATCAAAAAATCAGAATTAAATTAAAATCGTTCGATTACAATCTGGTTGATAAATCAGCTGAGAAGATTGTTAGAACAGTTAAATCAACTGGTGCTGTTGTTAGTGGACCTATTCCACTTCCTACACACAAGCGTATTTACACAGTTTTACGCTCACCGCACGTAAACAAAAAAGCGAGAGAGCAATTCCAATTATGTTCGTATAAAAGGATTCTCGATATCTACAGTTCAACCGCTAAAACTGTTGATGCGCTAATGAAGTTAGAATTGCCAAGCGGAGTTGATGTTGAAATTAAAGTTTGATAAAGTATTATGTCAGGACTGATAGGTAAAAAAATTGGAATGACCAGCATCTTTGGTAAAGACGGCAAGCAACTAGCTTGTACGGTTATCGAAGCAGGACCGTGTTTCGTTACACAGGTTAAAACCACTGAGAAAGATGGTTACACAGCTGTTCAAATTGCATATGGCGACAGAAAAGAGAAAAACTCTCCTGCCCCATTAAACGGTATTTATAAAAAAGCCGGCACTACACCCAAATCCAGAATGGTTGAGTTCAAAGGTTTTGAACAAGAACTTTCTGTTGGACAATCATTAACTGTTGACCTTTTCTCTGAAGGAGAATTTGTTGATGTTGTTGGAACATCCAAAGGAAAAGGATTTCAAGGAGTAGTTAAACGCCATGGCTTTAGCGGTGTGGGAATGCAAACACACGGACAACACAACCGATTGAGAGCTCCTGGTTCTCTAGGTGCTTCTTCTGACCCTTCACGCGTAATGAAAGGTATGCGTATGGCAGGAAGAATGGGTGGTGTTCGCGTTAAGAAAACCAACCTCGAAATTTTAAAAGTAATGAAAGATCAGAATTTGCTGGTAGTTAAAGGCAGCGTTCCTGGTCACAAAGGATCATTCGTTTATATTGAGAAATAACATGGAATTAGCAGTAGTAAATACAAGCGGATCAGCAACAGGTAAAAAAGTGACTTTGAGCGATTCTATTTATGGAATCGAACCAAACGATCATGCAATTTATCTTGATGTGAAGCAATATCTGGCTAACCAACGCCAGGGAACTCATAGTTCACTTGAAAAAAGTACAGTGAGCGGTTCAACAAAAAAACTCCATCGCCAAAAAGGTACAGGAGGTTCACGTAAAGGAAGTGTCAAATCTGGTACATTCGTTGGTGGAGCTCGTATCTTCGGACCACATCCACGCGATTACAGTTTTAAGTTAAATAAAAAACTTAAACAACTTGCTCGTAAATCGGCATTGGCATACAAAGCAAAAGATAACAGTATTACTGTTCTCGAAAACTTTAACATGGACGAGCCTAAAACTAAAAACTACATTAATATCTTAAACAACCTTAAGTTTAGTACTGAAAAAACACTTTTGGTTTTGGGAGATTATAATGAAAGTATCTATAGATCGAGTAGAAACCTTGGAAAAGCACAAGTAATGTCGGCAAAAGACTTAAATACCTATGCCATATTAAATGCAGCTCAGTTGATTCTAACTGAAGGTTCAATAGAGAAAATCGAAGAAATTTTAAATTCTGAAAAATGAGCGTATTAATTAAACCATTAATAACCGAGAAATCAACGAGCACCACTGAAAAAGCTGGTCATGTAGGTTTCATTGTAATGAAAGACGCCACCAAACCTCAGATTAAGAAAGAGGTTGAGAAAATGTATTCTGTAAGCGTTACAGGAGTTAGCACCATGATTTATGCAGGTAAAACGAAATCGCGAATGACAAAAAAAGGTCTTTTCGCGGGAAGAAAACCAGCATTCAAAAAAGCATTTGTTACATTAAAAGAAGGACAGAAGATTGACTTCTTCCAAAACGTATAACGAGAAATGGGAATCAGGAAATTTAGACCAACTACACCGGGCACTCGATTTAAGCTTGCCAATACTTTTGAAGAGCTTACAAAAGCTACTCCGGAGAAATCGTTACTTTTACCTAAAAAGCGTTCAGGTGGACGTAATGATACGGGTAAAATGACTATGAGATATATCGGTGGCGGACACAAGCAAATGTATCGTATCATCGATTTCAAACGTGATAAACACATTGTACCGGCAACAGTACATTCTATCGAGTACGATCCGAATAGAACCGCACGTATTGCACTTTTGCATTATGCTGACGGAGAAAAAAGATACATCATTGCTCCTGTAGGATTAAAAGCTGGACAAACAGTATTATCTGGAACAGGAACAGCACCTGAAATTGGAAATTGTTTACCATTAAGTGAAATTCCATTAGGTACAATTATTCATAACATTGAAATGCAACCAGGACAAGGAGCTAAACTTGTTAGAAGCGCAGGTTCATTTGCTCAGTTACTAAATAGAGATGGAAAATATGCTACTGTAAAATTAGCATCAGGTGAAACAAGGATGATTTTAGCTAGTTGTTCAGCTACAATCGGTTCAGTTTCTAATCCAGATCACAACTTAGAACGTAAAGGAAAAGCAGGTGCTACAAGATGGAGAGGAAAAAGACCACGCACTCGTCCAGTTGCAATGAATCCTGTTGATCACCCGATGGGTGGTGGTGAAGGTCGTGCATCAGGAGGACATCCTCGTTCACGCAAAGGATTAAAAGCTAAAGGATACAAAACACGTACACCTAAGAAATATTCGAATAGATTTATCATTGAAAAAAGTAAGAAGTAATAAATAGATATGGCTCGTTCGCTAAAAAAAGGACCTTTTGTTGATGTTAAACTTGATAAAAAGGTTAGCATATTAAACGAAACCAAAAAGAAATCGGTTATTAAAACTTGGTCACGCAGATCAATGATAACACCAGATTTTGTTGGTCATACTTTCGGAGTTCACAACGGAAATAAATTTATTCCGGTTTATGTTACCGAAAATATGGTAGGACACAAGTTGGGAGAATTTGCTCCAACTCGTACATTCAGAACTCACCCAATTAAAAAAGAAGCATAATGGAAGCAGTAGCGAAATTAAATAATTGCCCTACATCTCCTCGAAAGATGCGTCTGGTTGTTGATTTAATCAGAGGGAAAAAAGTAGAAGAAGCTTTAAATATTCTTCGATTCAACCGTCAAAAAGAAAGCTCTCCAAGAGTTGAAAAATTACTCTTATCGGCAATAGCCAATTGGGGACAAAAGAACGAAGGTGCCAGAATTGAAGAAAGTGATTTATACGTTAAAAGTATTCAGGTTGGTGGTGGACCAATGTTGAAAAGAGTTTTACCAGCACCACAAGGAAGAGCGCATCGTATCAGAAAACGTTCTAATCACGTAACCTTAGTGGTTGATAGCAAAATTCAATCAACAGTTGCAACAGAAAATTCAGTAAAAGAAATAAAAGAATAATATAATGGGACAAAAAGTAAACCCGATTTCGTTACGCTTAGGAATTATCAGAGGATGGGAATCTAACTGGTATGGCGGAAAGAATTTTTCTGAAAAACTTATCGAAGATGAGAAAATCAGAAAATACCTCAATGCACGTATTTCAAAGGGTGGTATCGCAAGAATTATTATTGAAAGAACGATAAAACGTATTATTATCACTATCCACACCTCTCGTCCCGGAATCGTAATCGGTAAAGCAGGTTCAGAAGTTGATAAAATAAAAGAAGAGATAAAAAAACTGACAAAGAAGGATGTACAAATCAACATTTTCGAGATTAAACGTCCTGAACTTGATGCACAACTTGTTGGACAGAATATAGCTGGACAAATTGAAGCACGTGTTTCTTATAAAAGAGCACTAAAAACTTCGATAGCCTCAACGATGAGAATGGGTGCTGAAGGAATTAAAATAATGATATCAGGTCGTTTGGGTGGAGCGGAAATGGCTCGTTCAGAATCATACAAAGAAGGAAGAACACCATTACATACACTTCGTGCTGATATTGATTTCGCAATTGTTGAAGCTTTAACAGTATACGGTAAAATAGGTATCAAAGTATGGATATGTAAAGGTGAGATTTACGGTAAACGTGACCTATCTCCTAACGTTGGAAATTCTTCAACAGAAAAAACAGGCCCACAAAGACCTGGTGAAAACCGCTCAGATAGAGGTGATAGAAGACCATCAAGAGGTGGTGACAGAAAAGGTGGACCGAATGCTGGAGCAGGCGACAGAAAACCAAGATTTAAGAAATAATTAACTAAATAATATCCTGTAAGATATGTTACAGCCGAAGAGAACCAAGTACAGAAAAATGCAGAAAGGGCGTGTTAAAGGTAACGCTACTAGAGGTGCCAATATAGCTTTTGGCTCGTTTGGGCTAAAATCAGTAGAAGAGAGTTTTCTCTCGTCTAAACAATTGGAAGCTGCACGTGTTGCCTTAAATCGTCACATGAAACGTGAAGGTCAAGTATGGATTCGCGTATTCCCTGACAAACCGATGACAAAGAAACCTGCTGAGGTTCGTATGGGTAAAGGAAAAGGAGCTCCAGAATATTGGGTTGCTGTTTGTAAACCCGGTACAATTATTTTTGAAGCAGAAGGCGTTCCACTTAGTGTGGCTCGTCAGGCAATGAGACTTGCTGCTCAAAAATTGCCAGTTGTTACACGTTTTGTTGTTAAACCTGATTACACCGAATAAAATGAAAAATACAGAGATCAGAGAATTATCAGATAAAGAACTTAATGTTCGTATAAAAGATGAACGTGCAATGTTTACCAAACTAAAATTTGGACATGCAGTATCACCTGTTGAAAATCCGAACAAAATAAAAAGCACCAAAAAACTGGTAGCCCGTTTACTTACTGAAAAGAAAAGAAGGACACTTTCAAACGTTCAATAAAAATAAGATGGAAGCAGTTACAACAGAAAGAAACTCAAGAAAAGTCATTATCGGAAAGGTAGTGAGCAGTAAGATGCAAAAAACAATCGTGGTATCGGTTGAACGTAAAGTGATGCATCCGAAATACGGAAAATTCATTAAAATGACTTCAAAGTTTAAGGCACATGATGAAAAAAACGAGTGTGCAGTAAATGATATCGTAAAACTCATGGAAACTCGCCCAATGAGCAAAGATAAAAGATGGAGATTAGTTGAAATTATTGAAAAAGCTAAATAACAATGATACAACAAGAAAGTAGACTTAAAGTAGCTGATAACAGCGGTGCAAAAGTAGTATTGTGCATACGTGTGCTTGGAGGTACAGCCAGACGATATGCATCGGTTGGTGATAAAATCGTAGTTTCAGTAAAATCAGCAATCCCTGCTGGAGGTATTAAAAAAGGCGCTGTTTCAAAAGCAGTCGTTGTTCGTACCAAGAAAGAAATCAGAAGAGCTGATGGCTCATACATTCGCTTTGATGATAACTCATGTGTATTGTTAAATGCACAGGATGAACCAAGAGCCACTCGTATTTTTGGCCCTGTAGCTCGCGAATTAAGGGAAAAACAATTTATGAAAATTGTATCACTAGCACCAGAAGTATTATAATAACATGGAAAGAAAGTACAACAAACAAGCAAAACTGCATATCAAAAAAGGTGATATGGTTCAGGTTATTGCTGGAGATGATAAAGGTAAAAAAGGCAGAATCATTGAAGTAATAAGAGAAACTAAACGTGCATTGGTTGAAGGAATCAATATCGTTAGTCGCCATACAAAACCAAATGCAAAAAATCAAAACGGAGGCATTATTAAAAAAGAAGCCCCTGTTCATATATCAAATCTTATGTTACTTGATAAAGCAGGTAACCCTACCCGTATTGGTCGTAAAACGAATGATGCAGGTAAACTTGTTCGATTTGCTAAAAAATCAGGTGAATTAATTGACTAAGAATATGTATACCCCAAGATTAAAGGAACATTATACAAATGCAGTGATACCTGCAATGAAGGAAAAATTTCAGTACGAAAACGTAATGGAAATTCCTAAATTATTAAAAATCTGTCTGAATCAAGGCGTTGGAGCAGCAGTAGCTGACAAAAAAATTGCTGACGTTGCGGTTGAAGAAATGTCAATCATTGCTGGTCAGAAGGCTGTTAAAACAATGTCTAAAAAAGATATTTCGAACTTTAAATTAAGACAACATTTACCAATCGGTGCTAGGGTTACTCTTCGCAACGAGAGAATGTTCGAATTTTTAGATCGTTTAGTATCAATATCATTACCTCGTGTTCGCGACTTTGCAGGATTAAATGAAAAAGGATTTGATGGCAGAGGAAACTATACGATGGGAATTACCGAACAAATTATTTTCCCGGAAATAAATATTGATAAAGTAAGCAGAATTAATGGTATGGATATCACATTTGTTACCTCTGCTACAACAGATGAAGAGTGTTTAACTCTTTTGAAAGAATTTGGATTACCTTTTAAAAACCAGAAATAATGGCTAAAGAATCAGTAAAAGCACGCCAATTAAAAAGAGAAAAACTTGTTGCTCGTTATGCAGCCAAAAGAACTGCACTAAAAGCTGCAGGTGATTACGATGCCTTGCAAAAACTTCCTCGTAATGCCTCCCCTGTTCGTTTAAAAAACCGTTGTAAACTAACAGGTCGTCCTAAAGGATACATGAGGGATTTCGGAATTTGCAGAAACCAGTTTAGAGACTTGGCTTCAATGGGTAAAATACCCGGAGTAACCAAAGCAAGTTGGTAGTTGTAAAGAAATAAATTGCATAGGGACTTGAATATTCATATATTCGCAGCCCTTAAATTTTTAATATTAACAAACTTAGTCGGAAAGAGTGCCCTTGGCTAACTACCGGCAAGCAAAAAATAAAAGTAATGACAGATCCAATATCAGATTATTTGACCCGTCTACGTAATGCGATCAAGGCAAACCATCGTATCGTAGAAATTCCATCTTCTAAACTGAAGAGAGAAATCACACGTGTGCTTTTTGAAAAAGGCTATATTTTGAATTATAAATTTGAAGATGTAGTCAACCATCAAGGAACTATCAAAATAGCATTAAAGTATCATCCTGTAACTAAATCCCCTGCTATTAAAAAACTTGATCGCATCAGTACACCCGGACTCAGAAAATATACAGGTGTATCTGAAATGCCAAGAGTTATCAATGGATTAGGCATTGCAGTATTAACAACCTCAAAAGGTATTATGACTGATAAAGAGGCTCGCAAACATAACGTTGGCGGTGAAGTATTGTGTTACATTTATTAATAGAGGAGGAAACGTAATGTCACGAATAGGAAAAGCACCCATAAAATTACCTTCAGGAGTAGAAGTTAAAATCTCACCTAGTAATTTGGTTTCTATCAAAGGGCCAAAAGGAGAATTACATCAAGAAGTTGATAAAGATATTTCAATTGCCGTTCAAGATGGTATAGTTGAATTAACTAGACCAACTGATCAAAAGAGACACAAAGCAATGCATGGCTTATACCGTGCCTTACTTAATAATATGGTTGAAGGAGTTACCAATGGATACAAAGTTCGTCAAGAGCTAGTAGGTGTTGGTTATAAAGCAAGTAATGAAGGAAATATCCTTGATTTAACTTTAGGATTCTCTCATCATATTTATTTTGAAATCCCTAAAGAACTAAAAGTAAAAACAGAACAAGATAAAGGTAAAAATCCTATCATTACTTTAGAAGGATGCGATAAACAGCTTATCGGACAAGTAGCTGCTAAATTACGTAGTCTTCGCAAACCTGAACCATACAAAGGTAAAGGTATCAAATTTGTGGGTGAAGCACTTAGAAGAAAAGCTGGTAAAACTGCATCTAAATAATTTTGAATTATGTTGGCTAAAAAATCTGAAAGAAGAAATAAAATCAAAGCTCGTGTTCGCGCAAGAATTTTTGGAACACCTGATAAACCGAGATTATCGGTTTATAGAAGCAATAAACAAATTTATGCTCAGTTGATTGATGACACTAATAGCAAAACAATAGTTTCTGCATCGTCAGCAACTAAAGCTGAAGCTAAAATTAACAAAACAGAACAAGCCGAACTTGTTGGTAAAGCAATTGCTGAGAAAGCTGTACAAGCCGGTATCACAACTGTAATATTTGATCGTAACGGATATCTCTATCATGGCAGAGTTAAAAAACTGGCAGAAGGAGCAAGAGAAGGAGGATTGAAGTTTTAATTTGTTTATGATTTAACATGTAAATGTTAGATCACAAACATCAAACTAAATAAAATATGTCGACAGCAAACGTAAAAAGAGTTAAAACAAGCGATATCGAATTAAAAGAAAAAGTTGTATCGATCAACCGCGTAGCAAAAGTTACAAAAGGAGGAAGAACTTTTAGTTTTTCAGCTTTAGTGGTTGTAGGTGACAGCAGCGGTGTTGTAGGTTACGGATTGGGTAAAGCCAATGAGGTAACTGATGCTATAACCAAAGGTATTGATGATGCTAAGAAAAATCTTGTGAAAGTTCCAGTTCTTAAAGGAACTGTGCCACATGAACAACTTGGTAAATATGGCGGAGGTAGAGTGTTTTTAAAACCAGCTGCTCATGGTACCGGTGTAATTGCAGGAGGTGCAATGCGCGCTGTATTAGAAAGTGCTGGAATTACAGACGTTCTTGCAAAATCTAAAGGATCATCAAATCCACACAATGTTGTTAAAGCAACTATCAATGCTTTATTAAACATGCGAGATGCTTATACTATTGCAAATACTAGAAATATCAATTTAAATAAAGTTTTTAACGGAGAATAATTATATGTCAAAAGTTAAGATCACATTAGTGAAGAGTACTATCGATAGAACTGAAAGTCAGAAACGAACAGTAAGAGCTTTAGGTATTACTAAGATGCATCAGGTAAAAGAGCATGAAGGAACACCCCAGATTTTGGGCATGATAAAAAAAGTATCCCACTTATTAAAAGTTGAAAACGCTTAATCAGATGAAATTACATACATTAAAACCCGCAGCAGGTTCTATAAAAAGAGAAGGAAAACGAGTTGGAAGAGGTGAAGGTTCAGGTAAAGGTGGTACAGCTGCCAGAGGAAATAAAGGTGGACAATCTCGTTCAGGACATAAAACCAAAAGAGGTTTTGAGGGTGGACAGATGCCATTATATAGACGTTTACCTAAATTCGGATTTACAAACATCAATCGTGTTGAATATACTCCTATAAATTTAGATAGAATTCAAACACTAATCGATTCTAAAGGATTTAAATCAATAGACATTGAAATTATTGTAAATAACGGATTAGCTTCTAAAAAAGATCTTATTAAAGTACTTGGCAGAGGCGAAATTAAATCAGCAGTTGAAATTAAAGCACATGCATTTTCAGCATCAGCTATAAAAGCTATTGAGGCAGTTGGTGGAACAGCCGTAAAAATATAAGGCATGAAGAAAATTATTGAGACAATAAAGAATATTTACCGCATCGAAGACCTCAGGTATAAACTTGTGGTTACTTTTTGGATGTTGTTTATATATCGTTTTGGTACATACGTAACACTTCCAGGTGTTGATCCTAATGCATTGGAAGGTTCAGCTAGACAAGCATCTGGTGGAATTTTTGGGTTAATTAATATGTTTGCAGGTGGCGCATTTGGACGTGGTTCTATTTTCGCATTGGGTATTATGCCCTATATCTCTGCTTCTATTGTAGTTCAGTTATTGACAATGGCGGTGCCTTCATTTCAGAAAATGCAAAAAGAAGGTGAAGATGGCAGAAGAAAAATCAATCAAATTACAAGATACCTTACAATAATTATCACAGCAGTACAATCAGTTGGATTTTTGATTAATCTAAAATCAGCTAATCCTGCAGCAATTATTTCAATTACCCATCCCGAAGTGATGTCGAATTTCGTATTCATGGTTATGTCGGTTATTGTTCTTACATCAAGTACCATGTTTGTAATGTGGCTTGGAGAACGTATCACAGATAAAGGAATCGGAAATGGTATATCACTCATTATCATGATTGGAATTATCGCACGTTTACCATTTGCTTTGAAAGAAGAGTTTAATTTTAAATTATCAGAATCAGGTGGAGGACTCGTTATTTTCCTTGTAGAGCTTGCTGCATTGTTTGCTGTAATCATGGGAGTAATTATGTTGGTTCAGGGTACACGAAAAATACCTGTACAATATGCTAAGCGCATTGTTGGAAACCGTCAATACGGAGGTGTTCGTCAGTATATCCCTTTAAAGGTTAATGCTGCAGGTGTAATGCCAATCATTTTTGCACAAGCATTAATGTTTATACCATCTACAATTGCACAGTTTTTCCCTAACTACGAATCGATGCAAGGATTTATATCAACCTTTATCAATCCAGGGTCATTAGGTTACAGTCTTACTTTTGCAATACTCATTATCGTATTCACTTACTTTTATACGGCAATTTCTGTTAACCCAACTCAAATTGCAGATGATATGAAAAGAAACGGTGGATTTATTCCAGGTGTTAAACCTGGTAAAGCTACAGCCGGTTTTATTGATAATGTAATGTCGAGAATAACATTGCCTGGTGCCATTTTCTTGGCAATCGTTGCAATTTTCCCTTCATTGGCAGGTGTTTTAAATATTAACAGTCAGTTTGCACAATTTTACGGAGGAACATCATTGCTCATTCTTGTAGGTGTTGTGCTTGATACATTACAACAAATTGAAAGTCATCTTTTGATGCGTCACTATGATGGATTGATGAAATCGGGACGAATTAAAGGAAGAACAACACAAGGGGCAGCGTAAATAAATATTGATGAATGAAAATTTACCATTATTTTCGCAACCCTTCTAATAAAAAAATATGTCGAAACAGTCGTTGATTAAACAAGATGGAGTAATAATTGAAGCATTGTCAAATGCAATGTTTCGAGTTCAGCTTGAAAATGGTCACGAAATTATTGCACATATTTCAGGTAAAATGAGGATGAATTATATTAAGATTCTTCCTGGAGATAAAATTTCTGTTGAAATGTCTCCATATGATTTAACAAAAGGTAGAATAATATATAGATACAAATAAGATGAAAGTTAGAGCATCTGTAAAAAAACGCAGTGAAGACTGTGTGATTGTTAAGCGTAAAGGTAGAATTTACGTAGTAAACAAAAAGAATCCAAAATTTAAACAACGTCAAGGATAAAAAAGAACTATGGCTCGTATATCAGGTATTGATTTGCCAAAAAATAAAAGAGGTGTAATAGGATTAACCTATATTTTTGGTATTGGACGTTCAGTTGCCGCAAAAATTCTTACAGAATGCGGAATTGATCATAACAAAAAAGTAAGTGAATGGGATGATGAGGAGTTGAATAAAATCAGAAAGATGATTACTGATTCTATTCTTGTTGAGGGAGAACTACGTTCAGAAAAACAATTAAATATTAAGCGTTTGCTTGATATCGGATGTTATCGTGGTTTACGTCACAGAAAAGGTTTGCCGGTTCGTGGACAAAGAACCAAAACCAATTCTCGTACACGTAAAGGAAAACGTAAGACAGTTGCAGGTAAGAAAAAAGTAACCAAATAATCACAGCTAATTTTAGAAAATAATGGCTACAACACCAGGTACAAAAAAAACGAATAAGAAAAAAACGGTAGCAATCGATGCTGTTGGAGAAGTTCATATTAAAGCGAGTTTTAACAACATCATTATTTCTATAACTAATTCGTCTGGACAAGTTATATCATGGGCTTCTGCAGGTAAAATGGGATTCAGAGGTTCAAAGAAAAATACACCATATGCAGCGCAATTGGCAGCATCTGATTGTGCTAAAGTTGCAGTTGACTTAGGCGTAAAAAAAGTAGATGTGTACGTTAAAGGACCAGGTTCAGGACGCGATGCATGTATCAGAACATTATCTGCTGCAGGACTTGATGTATTATCTATTAAAGACATCACTCCTATGCCACATAATGGATGTCGCCCACCTAAGAAAAGAAGAGTTTAATAATTACGATTAGTAAAGAAATACAATGGCAAGATATATAGGACCAAAAACTAAAATTTCAAGACGATTTAGAGAACCATTATTCGGTCCCGATAAATCATTTGAAAAAAGAAGTTACCCTCCTGGACAACATGGACAGGCACGTAAAAGAGGTAAATTAACTGAATACGCAATTCAGTTATTCGAAAAGCAAAAAGCTAAGTTTACTTATGGCGTTTTAGAGCGTCAGTTTTATAAAACTTTTGAAGAAGCAGCTCGCAGAAAAGGTATTACCGGTGAAAACTTATTAAAGTTTTTAGAAGCTCGTTTAGACAATACCGTATTTCGTATGGGAATTGCTAAAACAAGAAGCGGTGCTCGTCAGCTTGTTTCTCACCGTCATATCACAGTTAACGGAAAAGTAGTAAGCATTTCTTCTTACTCATTAAAAGCAGGCGATGTTGTAGGTGTGAGAGAAAAATCGAAAACGGTTGAAGTGATTATTGATGCTTTGGCACAATCAAACAACAAAAAATTTAATTGGATAAACTGGGATGAAAAAGCGATGAGCGGAACATTCTTAACTTATCCTGAAAGAGATCAGATTCCTGAAAATATTAAGGAACAACTGATTGTCGAATTATATTCTAAATAGTAAACAATTATTTAAATCAAACATATGTCGATACTTGCTTTTCAGAAACCTGATAAAGTTATCATGCATAAGGAAACTGACTTTTTTGGTCAGTTCGAATTCCGTCCACTTGAAAAAGGTTACGGAGTTACCATTGGTAACGCGTTAAGAAGAATTCTTCTTTCATCGCTCGAAGGATATGCAATTACATCAATCAAAATATCTGGAGTTGAGCACGAATTCTCAACCATCAAAGGTGTTATTGAAGATGTGACTGAAATCGTTTTAAACCTCAAACAAGTTCGCTTTAAGCGAGTAATGGATGGAGTTGACAACGAAAAAATATTCATCAACATTAAAGGACAAGAACAATTTTTAGCAGGAGAAATCGGTAAACATACGAATGCTTTTAAAATTCTAAATCCTGATCATGTTATTTGTAACATGGATCCAAAAGTTCAACTCGAAATTGAATTGACAGTTGATAAAGGAAGAGGATATCTTCCAGCTGAGGAAAATAAACCAAAAGATGCAGTGATTGGATTGATAGCTATTGATGCCATCTTCACTCCTATCAAAAATGTAAAATACAGTGTTGAAGATTTTCGTGTTGAACAAAAAACAGATTACGAAAAACTTTCAATCGAAATTTCTACAGATGGTTCAATTCATCCAGAAGATGCATTGAAAGAAGCTGCAAAAATTCTTATCCAACATTTCATGTTGTTCTCTGATGAGTTGATTACGCTTGATACACAAGTTAAAGAAGCTCCACAAGAAGTTGATGAGAACCTTTTACACATCCGTAAAATACTTAAAACTCCACTTTCTGATTTAGATCTTTCGGTACGTGCATACAATTGCTTAAAAGCTGCCGATATCAAATCTTTATCTGAATTAGTAAGTTTTGATATTGCTGATCTTTTAAAATTCAGAAATTTCGGAAAGAAATCACTTTCAGAGCTTGAAGAATTAGTGAGAGATAAAGGTCTAACTTTTGGAATGGAAGTTTCAAAATATAAATTAAACGAAGAATAAAGATGAGTTAATATGTTATTAGGTTATTGGTTAAAGCAACATGAATAACTTAATAACACAATAACCAAATAACTTAAAAAAGAAAATGAGACACGGGAAAACAGTTAATCACTTAAGCAGAACTTCTTCGCACAGAAAAGCTTTGTTGTCAAACATGGCATCATCGCTAATCTTGCATAAAAGAATAACTACAACACTTGCTAAAGCAAAAGCTTTAAGAGTGTATGTTGAGCCACTTATCACTAAATCAAAAGATGATAATACACACTCTCGCAGAACAGTTTTTAGTTACCTTAAAAATAAAGAATCTGTTAAAGAACTTTTTGGACCAGTTGCCGAAAAAGTAGCTGAAAGACCAGGTGGTTATACCAGAATTCTGAAATTAATTAACCGTAAAGGCGATAATGCTGAAATGGCAATTATGGAATTGGTAGACTTTAACGAAAACTTGTTGAAAGATGCTTCAGGAAAATCTGAAACTAAGAAAACAAGAAGAGGACGCAAACCAGCAGTTGCTAAAACAGAAACTGCTGAAACATCTGCTCCAACAGAAACTAAAGAATAAATTTATTTATTTATAACTGAAAAGGCTGCAAATAATTTGCGGCCTTTTTTTATGCAAAAAACCGAAAAATTATATCTTATCATATTAATCAAACAACAATTAAAATAATATTTTTAACGAACTGATTTATCTCAGAAAATATGTTTAATAAATTATGTAAAATTTGCAAACACAATGCAAATACTATGAAATAAAGTATAGATAATAAAATCCTAATTTATTAATATATGGCTGAACTTGATACCGCCCACGTAAAGAATGTAGTTCTTTTGGGCCACTTAGGTTCCGGCAAAACAACGCTTTCAGAAAGTATGTTGTTTGAAGCCGGACTCATCAATCGCAGAGGAACAGTAAAAGAAAAAAGTACTGTTTCCGATTATCACGAACTCGAACAAGAAAGAGGAAATTCCGTCTTTTCAAAATTACTTCACACACAATGGCGCGGGTTTAAAATTAATATTATTGATACGCCCGGATACGATGATTTTGTTGGCGAAGTAGTAGCATCATTACGTGTTGCCGATACCGGAATTGTTTTGCTAAACAGTTGTTTTGGTGTTGAAGTAGGAACCGAAATTATATGGGAATACACCGAACAATTTAAAACTCCAATCATTTTTGCCGTTAATCATCTTGATAACGAAAAAGCCGATTTTGATAAAACTGTTGAGCAGGCAAAATCGCGTTTCGGAAATAAAGTATTGGTTGTTCAATATCCGTTAAATCAGGGAGTGAATTTCGACTCGGTGATTGATGTGTTGAAAATGACCATGTACAAATATCCTGCTACAGGAGGTAAACCCGAAAAACTTCCTATACCCGATAGTGAAAGAGAAAAAGCCGACAGACTTCATAAAGAACTCATCGAGTCGATTGCTGAGAACGATGAAAAACTGATGGAGAAATATTTTGAAACAGGAAATTTAGATGAAGATGAAATGCGCGATGTACTTAAACGTGCAATGATCAATCATGAGTTATTCCCATTGTTCTGTATATCGGCCGAAAAAAATATGGGTGCAGGTAGATTGATGGGATTTATTGATAATGTTTGTCCGAGTGCGAATGAAATGCCACCACAAAAAACAGTTAATGGCGAAGTGCTAACATGCGACTCTAACGGACCAGTTTGTTTGTTTATATACAAAACCTTATCAGAAGCACATTTGGGTGATATGTCGTTCTTTAAAGTGTATTCGGGAACTGTAAAAGTTGGAGCCGAACTCATTAATGAAACAATTGGTACAACCGAAAAAATAAATCAGTTGTTTATCATCGAGGGTAAAAAACGAATTCCTGTAAACGAGCTTGTAGCCGGTGATATTGGTGCTACCATCAAATTAAAACACACTCATACTAACAATACCTTACACGCAAAAGGTAAAAATGTTATTCTCGAACCGATAAAATTCCCAATGCCAAATATGCGCATGGCAATTGAATCAACTAAAAAAGGTGAAGAAGAAAAACTTTCGATGGCACTTCATCAATTGCATGAAGAAGACCCAACAATTATTGTAGAAGTTTCTCAAGAGTTGAAACAAACATTGATTCATTTCCAAGGCGAATTACATTTAACAGTTATTAAGTGGGAACTCGAACATATTCACAAATTGAATGTGGCATTTAGCAAACCTCGAATTCCATATCGCGAAACCATTCAAAAACCGGTGCAAGCAAATTACCGACATAAAAAACAATCAGGTGGTGCTGGGCAGTTTGGCGAAGTCTATTTATTGGTTGAACCTTATTACGAAGGAATGCCTGACCCTAAAGGCATTTCGGTACGTGGACGAGAAGAACATGTATTGCCTTGGGGAGGAAAATTGGTTTTCTTTAATTGTATTGTTGGTGGTGTAATTGATCAACGTTTTCTTCCTTCTATTTTAAAAGGAATTATGGAAAAAATGCATGAAGGTCCACTTACAGGTTCGTATGCACGTGATGTGAGAGTAAGTGTTTATGATGGAAAAATGCATGCAGTTGACTCGAATGATATATCATTTAAAATTGCAGGCATGATGGCTTTTAAACAAGCATTTCATGATGCAAATCCACAAGTTCTCGAACCAATTTACGATTTAGAAATTCTTTGTCCTGATGAAATTACAGGAGCAGTAATGGGCGATTTACAAACACGAAGAGGTATTATTGAAGGGATGGATACACAAGGACATTATCAAAAAATAAATGCCAAAGTTCCACTTGCCGATATGCACGATTACTCTTCTACCCTACGTTCTATTTCGCAAGGAAGAGCTAAATACAAAATGACGTTCAGCGATTATTTACCGATGCCTGCCGAGATGCAGAAAAAAATAATTGCCGAGTATAAGAGTACTGAAAAAGCTGAGGCATAACATCATCTTAAAAAATCAAATCATACTAAACTGCTGTATTAAAACTACAGCAGTTTTTTTTGCTATTTAAAAATATAATCAATTGTGCGATGATATAAAAAATTGTAACATTGTCTTCTCATGAAAAGAATATTTAAGAAATTAATTAGAGGGGCGCTAAAAATTATAATCTTTTTCGAATAAAAATTTGATAGCCATTTTATACTTAAAGATGCACCGATTAGCAAGAAAGTAAGCCATCAAAAATGGCAAAAATATTTGTACGAAATTGGCAACAAACCGGGTTTGCGAATTTTAGAGATAGGAAGCCGAGAAGTAACAGGAGAATCAAATGCACGTAAGCAATTTGCTAATGCAACTTATGTTGGGTTTGATTATTATGCAGGTAACAACGTTGATGTAGTAGGTGATGTTCATAAATTATCTACATACTTTAAAAATGACGAAAAATTTGATATCATCTATTCGAGTGCATGCTTCGAGCATTTTGCTATGCCATGGATTGTTTCAACCGAAATTGCTAAACTATTAAAAGTGGGTGGAATTGTTTTTGTTGAAACACATTTTTCATATTCAATTCACGAACGTCCATGGCACTTTTTTCAGTTCAGTGATATGGCCTTAAAAACATTATTTTCACCTGCATTAGGTTTTGAATGTATTGAAGCTGGATTATCAAACCCAATGATTGCGAGGTTTTCATCATTGGCTGATGATTATTTAAAAAATATGCCTGTAGCTGGATTATACTGCCACAGCGAATATCTTGGCAAAAAAGTAAAAGATGTTCCTGATTTCGACTGGAAAAATATTGATTTAACGGATGTTGTTGGAGACACAAAATATCCCGAACCTCATTAAATAATTTCAGATTTTTATTACAACAGGTTCATTCTTTATAGGATGAACAAAACTCAATTTAACTGCTTCGAGTGATATGCTTTGGTCGGAATTTGGTTTTGATGCACCATATTTTACATCGCCAATTATGGGGCAGCCAATGGCCGAAAGTTGTGCTCTTATCTGATGTTTTCGTCCGGTTAGTAATTCTATTTCGAGCAAAGTTCTATTCGATTTTGATTCGATAACATCATAAATAAGTTGAGCCAAATCGGCACCTTTTGTTTCGGTTACAAATGCTTTGGTGAAATTCTTTTTTTCATCACGTTTTAGCCAATGCGTAATCGTTTCAGATTTCTTAGGAGGATGATGTTCAACCCATGCATGGTATATTTTTTTCACTTCACGCTTTTGGAAAATTTCATTCATCCGAACAAGCGCTTTTGATGTTTTAGCAAACAATACAATTCCTCTCACAGGCATATCTAATCTGTGTATCACACCCAAAAAAACAGCACCTGGTTTATTGTATTTTTCTTTGATATAACTTTTTACCTCATCTTCCAAACTCATTGGTTTTCCAGGTTCGGGCTGTACTGTTTGTCCCGATTTTTTTAAAGCAGCTATCAGATGATTGTCTTCGTATATAATTTGTTGATTCGATGATTCGATGATTTGATGATTATTCATAATTTTAATAATTCGTTTACATATTAACAGATCTGCACATCATCAAATTAAATCATTATCTAATTATCAAATCAATATTGTTCCTTATCGTTTGGAAAATCATTCGACTTCACATCCTTAATATAATGTTCAACGGCACCTTTTATTTCGTCATATAAATTAAGATAACGTCTTAAAAACTTAGGCGAAAAATCTTTGTTAATTCCAAGCATATCATGGCTAACCAAAACTTGGCCGTCAACATGCGGACCAGCACCGATTCCGATAACAGGAATCTTAATATTTTCGACAACTTGTTTAGCCAATTTAGAAGGTATTTTTTCTAACACAATGGCAAAACATCCTGTTTCTTCGAGCAATTTAGCATCCCTCAATAATTTTGCTGCCTCGGCTTCTTCTTTTGCACGAACTTCGTATGTCCCAAATTTATAAATGCTTTGTGGAGTTAATCCCAAGTGACCCATCACAGGAATCCCTGCAGTGAGAATACGTTTAATAGAATCAACAACCTCTTCCCCACCCTCTAATTTTATAGCATGTGCTTCGGCTTCTTTCATAATTCTGATGGATGAAACCAAAGCTTCTTTAGAATTACCCTGATAACTACCAAAAGGAAGATCAACAACAATAAGAGCCCTATCAACTGCACGAATAACTGATTTAGCATGCGAAATCATTTCATCCAATGTAATTGGTAAAGTTGTTTCGTGTCCGTGCATCACATTTGAAGCAGAGTCGCCTACCAGCAAAACATCAATGTTTGCAGCATCAAATATTTTTGCCATACTATAGTCGTATGCTGTTAGCATCGATATCTTCTCGCCCCTCATTTTCATTTCCTGAAGTACATGTGTTGTAATTCTTTTTTCGTTTTTTGAAATGCCCATAAATTAATTTGAAAATCAAAGGTAAAATAAAATTGTATTTGTATACGCAACCTTTTTAAATTGAGATTGTATTCACTTATATTCGCAGTCTTGAAAGCAGTAAAAAATAGCATCATTCTCTTTTTGGCAATAGTATCATTTGGTTGTAACAACGAAATTGATATTAATGCGCCATGGAAAGAAACCCCAGTGGTAAACGCTTTTCTCGATGCCTCATTAAGTACACAATACTTTCGAATCACAAAAACCTTTCAAAATGCCAGTAATATGACTCCGCAACAGGCAGCTCAAATTTCTGATTCATTATATTTTGACACGTTGATTGTAACCTTAACAAACACTTCAACCAACCAAGTTTATTCTTTTTTTAAAACCACAGGATTGGCTAAGGATCCAGGTTATTTTGCTAATGATAAAAACATACTCTACGCGTGTAATATGACACCCGACCCAAAGAGTAGTTATAAACTCGATATTTTTAGTCCTAAATCAGGAAATCATTATTATTCATTATCGGCTGTAATTGAAGGTGCTGTAATTATGCCTGATAATTCTCCGTCAAGTCCATTTAAAATTACTTTTAATTACGACCCAATGTATGGCGGATGGACAAATTATAACTACATTCAATTTACTTGGAGTTTAGCTAAAAATGCAGCTTTTTATGATGCAATTATCCGATATGCTTATACCGAAAATGGTGTAAAAAAATACCTCGACCAGTATATTGAAGCAAATAGAGTTGCTACTGATCAGGAAATCAACAAAAACCGAATTACTTACTATTCAATTCACGATTATAGCTTAAACAAATATTTAGCAACTGTATTTAATGCAACTCCATTTACAGGAAGCAGAACAATGGATTCCATCTATTTTGTTGTGGTTGCCGGAAGCAATGATTTAAAAACTGCAGTTGATTATAGTAAACCAAATACAAGTTTACTACAGGTAAAACCAACATTCTCAAATATTACGGGTGGTGCTTTGGGAATATTCACTAGTCGCAATTCAAAATCTCTTTATGTTCCCTTCGACCCAAAACCAGCATACGACAGTCGAAAGAATTTAACAATCGGTGTAAACGGATTTCCTCAATAGTCGTTTGTACTGACAAATTGTTCAGAGATAAATAATTCCCATCTTATATTGTGTCATACTGCCAATAAAAACTGCCATTTATTATGCCATGTAAAGTCTTTATAAATTGGCACTTTCATTGATGTTCATGGGACAATAGACAAAAAAATTATGAGCAAAATTATTGGAATCGATTTAGGAACAACCAACTCTTGTGTATCTGTTATGGAAGGAAATGAACCGGTTGTAATCGCAAACAGCGAAGGACGTAGAACAACACCTTCAATTGTAGCATTTATTAAAGATGGTGAACGTAAAATTGGTGATCCTGCAAAACGTCAGGCTGTAACCAATCCAAGAAATACGATATACTCTATCAAACGTTTTATGGGAAACACTTTTGATCAGGTAACTACTGAAACATCACGTGTTCCCTACAGTGTAAAAAAAGGAGATAACAACACACCTCGAGTTGATATTGATGGAAGACTTTATACTCCTCAAGAAATTTCAGCAATGATTCTTCAGAAAATGAAAAAAACTGCTGAAGATTATTTAGGTCACGATGTGAAAGAAGCTGTGATTACGGTTCCTGCATATTTTAACGATGCACAACGTCAGGCAACTAAAGAAGCCGGAGAAATTGCAGGATTAACTGTAAAACGTATTATCAATGAGCCTACAGCAGCTGCATTAGCTTACGGATTAGACAAAAAACACAAAGACATGAAAGTGGTTGTGTTTGACTGTGGTGGTGGAACTCATGACGTTTCGGTACTTGATTTAGGCGAAGGAGTTTTTGAAGTAAAATCAACTGACGGAGATACACATTTAGGTGGTGATGATTTTGACCAAGTAATTATTGATTGGTTGGCTGATGAATTTAAAAACGATGAAGGTATTGATTTGAGAAAAGATCCAATGGCTTTGCAACGTTTGAAAGATGCTGCTGAGAAAGCTAAAATCGAATTATCAAGTTCAACACAAACTGAAATCAATTTACCATATATCATTCCTGTAGATGGAATTCCAAAACATTTGGTAAAAACATTAACACGTTCAACATTTGAAAAACTTGCTGATTCGTTAATCAAACGTACCATCGAGCCTTGTAAAACTGCCTTGAAAAATGCAGGTTACAGCACAAGTGATATCGATGAAATTATTTTAGTGGGTGGATCAACACGTATACCTGCAATACAAGAAGCAGTTGAAAAATTCTTTGGAAAATCTCCATCAAAAGGAGTTAATCCTGATGAAGTAGTTGCAATTGGAGCTGCCATTCAAGGTGGTGTTTTAACTGGTGAAGTAAAGGATGTGTTATTGCTTGATGTAACTCCTCTTTCTTTAGGTATCGAAACAATGGGAGGTGTGATGACAAAATTAATTGAGGCAAACACTACTATACCATCTAAAAAATCAGAAACATTCTCAACTGCTAGTGATAACCAGCCAAGTGTTGAAATACATATTCTTCAGGGAGAAAGACCAATGGCCAATCAAAACCGTTCGTTAGGTCGTTTCCATTTGGATAGTATTCCTCCGGCACCACGCGGTGTTCCACAAATTGAAGTAACTTTTGATATTGATGCAAACGGAATTTTACATGTTGGAGCTAAAGACAAAGGCACAGGAAAGGAACAAAAAATTCGTATTGAAGCGTCAAGCGGATTGAGTGATGCTGAGATTGAAAAAATGAAAAAAGAAGCTGAAGCAAATGCTGAAAGCGATCGAAAAGCTAAAGAAGAAGTAGAGAAAATAAATATGGCCGACAGCCTTATTTTCCAAACTGAAAAGCAAATAAAAGAATACGGGGATAAAATTCCGGCTGAGAAAAAAACGTCAATAGAAACGGCTCTTGAAGATTTGAAAAAAGCGCATGGTGAAAAAAATATTGCAGCAATTGATACAGCGATGGAAGCATTGAATGCCGCATGGCAAGCAGCATCACAGGATATGTATAATGCAACTCAAAATGCACAACAACCAAATGCAGAAGGAGCTCCAAATGCAGAAGGAAACCCAGAAGAACCAAAAGTTCAGGATGTGGATTTTGAAGAAGTGAAATAATAGTGCAAAGTATTTAGTGCTGAGTGCACAGCTAAAAAGTCATCACAAATTTGTGATGACTTTTTTTTATGTGTATTAATAAATTAATTTAGCACCATGCAACAACAACCAATAGGTGTGTTCGATTCGGGTTACGGAGGACTTACAGTTTTAAAAGAACTGAAAGCAAAACTTCCGCAATATGATTATTTGTATTTAGGAGATAATGCCCGTGCACCATACGGAACACGTTCATTCGATACTGTTTATGCATACACGCTCGAATGTGTGAAGCATTTGTTTGAAATGAATTGTCGCCTTGTTGTTCTAGCTTGTAATACCGCATCGGCAAAAGCTTTGCGAACAATCCAACAAAAAGACCTACCCAAAATAGATTCATCATTGCGTGTGCTTGGTGTCATTCGTCCTACTACCGAAATCGTTGGAAACATCACTAAAACCAATCATGTTGGTATACTTGGAACAACCGGAACAATTGCTTCAAATTCGTATCCAATTGAAATTGAAAAGTTTTTCCCAAGTATCAAAGTATTTCAGGAAGCTTGCCCGATGTGGGTTCCGCTGGTTGAAAACAATGAGTTTGAAAATGAAGGTGGTGATTATTTTATCAAGAAAAACATTGAAGAGCTGATGTCTCAATCCGATAAAATTGATACGGTAGTTTTAGGTTGTACGCATTACCCTTTGCTCATTGAAAAAATAAAAAAATATCTTCCATCTCATGTAAACATTTTATCGCAAGGTGAAATTGTTGCAGATAGTTTGAAAGATTATTTATCACGTCATCCTGAAATTGAAAAAACATGTTC
>CANKGI010000003.1 GCA_947481365.1 Bacteroidota bacterium
ATTTAAATATACTTTCAGTTTTCTTTTTTTTATTCATACTTTTTTTAGAAAAAAGTATTGCAAACCAGCCTGCCATATTGCAGCTTTCCGGCTGGCAGGAAAGCGGACGATTTAATACGCTTCGATGACTGCTCGCAAAACCCAACCGCCTCTTGGGCAACAGTCATCCCCATTGCGCAAAAGGCTGCCGCGCCAAATCGTCCATTTGCTCACGCGCAATGACATTAAGATTTTATTTTATCACCGACACCTTTTGTGTTTTAATTAAACTGCCTGCTGCATCTTTTATGTAAACAAAATACAACCCTTGCGACAATTCTTGTAAGTTGATGGTTATGTTATTTGTAAAAGAAATATTTGATGTAACGGCTTTACCTGTTAAATCAAATAATTGTGCGGTAATTTTTTGGTTGCTGCTTGTTTGTATATTTAATATTGAGGTTGCCGGGTTGGGGTAAATAGTAATCGCTTCTGTCTGTTTATCTCTTTTGGTTTCATCAATTCCCAAATAAGCAAACTCTCCTTTTTCATTTAGTTTAACAATATATAATTCTGCATTGGCAGTATCTAATAAATTTGATACTCCTGAACCAACAATGCTATTATCGGGCAATTGCAAAATAGAATTCAAATAACACCTAGTTTGATTATACCAGAATATTTTTTGAATGTTCAAGTTGCTGTCAATTTTCATAAAATAACTTCCCCCTAACAGGCAGCCATTATCACTTGTTGCAGTAACAACATATACATTTGCAAGTAATGTATCTCCAACGCGTGGATTAAAATAATTAATATACTTAATAATATTTCCATTCAAATCTATTTTGAATAAAGTACTTTTCATCGGAATGGTAGCACTGTTATAATCCGCTAAAAGCAGAATGCTATTGCTATCTTTTGACAAACATGAACTCAAATATCTGCTATATGGATAAATAAGCGGTTTGCTTATTTTAATATTGAAAGCCGTATCCATCTGTACAAAATATAACGAATCCCAATACGTTACTACAAACATGTCGTAAATGGTATCGTTGGGTTGAATAAGGTTAATAATGTATTCAAATTTTGGAATTTTTAACTCCTTCTTTTTAAGAGTATATCCATCATTGCCAATTTCGATTAAAAGTGGATATGATGTGTATGTAACAACACTATCAAGTTTACCCCATACGTAGCCATAGATCAAAGCTGAATTATGATTATTGCGTTTTGTTATACCCATGCACTTGGACTCGTGAGTACCTGTATAAACTGAATCCCATAAAAGTTGTCCGTTCTTAGATAATTTGATTACTCGAAAGTTTGCAAGAGCAGGACCCTTTTCAGTGGTACCAGCAATTAGAAGATTGCCATCTTGCATTTCAATACAACCAGACACATCATCGTTAATACCTGGTTCGCCATAGTGTTGTTTCCATAATATGTTACCGCACGAATCAATTTTCACAATAGCCATGTCTGTGGTGTTACCGCTTGATAAAACAGTGTCATAACAAGACATCACAGTTAAAAAACCGCCATCATTTGTTTGAATATGGTAAGTCCTATGGGTAATTACATCAAGGTAGTAATTGTAAATATGCTCAAAAGTGCATTGCCCAAATGCTACACCCGAAAAAACTAAAAAGCATACAATTAACTTATACCTCAACATTTAATCAAATATAACTTTTGAGTGTAATAAATATTGTATTTGCAAATAGAACAAAGTTGAAAAACATGTTGAAAGCAATATTTAGCGGTTCGGTTCAAAACAGCTAATTTAGCAGCGTTTCAATGCACACTCAAAAGCAACTTTTTATAAACGGCAGATTTTTAACACAACGTATTTCGGGGGTTCAATCCTTTGCCCGCGAAGTATGCCGTGAGTTAATGGCGCAAAAGCCAATTACCATTTTGGTTCCGGCAAATGCACAATTAATTGATGACGAGTTTGCAAATTGCATTAAACGTGTTGGTTTGTTTGGCGGGCATTTATGGGAACAATTGAGTTTGCCACTTTTTATGGCACAGCAAAAAAATGCCATGTTGCTTAATTTGTGCAATACCGGTCCTTTGATGGTAAACCAACAAATTGTTACCATTCACGATTTGGCATTTCTCAAAAATCCATCGTGGTTTCATCCTGTGTTTAGCAAAGTGTATTCGTTTTTGATACCGCAACTTGCCGAGCGAAGCCAATTTATCATCACCGTTTCGGAAACCATTAAACAAGAAATTGAACAAAAATTTGAAGTTGATGCGAATAAAATAATTGTCGTTGGAAATAAAGTTTCGGCACAATTGCTCAATTCAAAATCCATTGAAGCATTTGATGAACGAATCCAACCCCAAAACTTTTTTTTAATGGTTGGATCGGATAATCCTCGAAAGAATTTTCTCTTTGTTGAACAAATTTTTTCTGAAGAACATGTTGATTCAAAACTGGTGATAGTTGGCGGTAGCGATAAATCATTTAACAACACAACACACACCGAAAATAAAAATATCATCCGCTTACATTATACCGATAACTCTACTTTGTTGTGGTTATATAAAAACGCCAAAGCGCTTATCAATCCATCGTTGTACGAAGGTTTTGGTATTCCGAATATTGAAGCGATGGCAATGGGTTGCCCGGTAATTTGTTCGGATATAAAAGTTTTTAAAGAAGTGTGTGGCAATGCCGCTTTTTATTTTTCACTAGATAAAATTGATGAGCTAAAAAATTGCATAGCCCAATTGAATGAAAGAAGTGAATTGACAATCGAAAAAATACATACCGGTAAAAATATTTTCGAAAAATATCAGCATGAAAACCGTGTTGCTAAAATTTTAAAATTATTGGAAGCATGAAAATCGCATTGGTTCAAGATTGGTTTGTAGTGAATGGTGGTGCCGAAAAGGTGGTGCGCGAAATTGTGAATCTTTACGATGACATTGATATTTTTTCGTTGGTTGATTTTTTGAGTGCCGAAAACCGTGAGCAAATTTTAAAAGGTAAAAAATCAAACACATCGTTTCTTCAATATTTTCCTCTTTCAGAATTTGGTTACCGAAATTATTTGCCGTTGTTCCCAACTGCAATTGAGAGTTTAGATTTTAGCGGATATGATGTAATTATTTCATCATCGTACACCGTTGCAAAAGGCATTACCAAAACAAAAGATCAGTTACATATTTGCTATTGTCACTCGCCTGTACGATACGCATGGGATTTGGAAGAACAATATCTTGCACCCTTAAATTTTATCAAGAAATTTATTGCAAGGATAACTTTAAAATACATTCGCAAATGGGATTTAAAATCGAATAAAAGTGTAGATGTTTTTATAGCCAACTCGCATTACGTTGCCGAGCGCATCAAACGAATTTACCATCGCGATTCAATGGTTTTGCATCCTCCGGTTGATACATCGAGCTTTACACCTTGCGAAGAAAAAGAGAATTATTATTTTACCTCGGCACGTATGGTTCCGTACAAAAAAATTGATTTGATTATTGAAACATTTAATGCGTTGCCAAATTTAAAATTAGTTGTTTCGGGCGATGGACCTGATTTAAAAAGACTTCAGCATTTAGCAAAAAGCAATATCACGTTTACAGGATTTCTTAAAAAAGAAGAACTGATAACAAAAATGCAAAAAGCAAAAGCATTTGTACTTGCTGCCGATGAAGATTTTGGAATTACCAGTTTGGAAGCGCAAAGTTGCTGTACACCTGTTATAGCCTTGAAAAAAGGTGGATATCTCGAAACAGTTGTTGAAGGAAAAACAGGCGTATTTTTTGAAGAAGATTCGGTAAATTGTTTGAAAAATGTAATTTTAGGATTTGAAAATATAAATTACGCCTTTAGTAAAGATGATTTTTTAAATAACGTAGAAAAATTTTCAATACAGCATTTTAAAAATGGTCTTAAAAAAATTGTAGATGAGCATATACATGCAAAGAGTTGGTAGAATAATATTTTTTGTACTGTGTGCATTGGCAGGATTTCCTTTGTTGCCTGTTGGTGCAACATCGGGGCTTATTGCGTTATTTTTTTTACTGAGCATTGTAACTGCAATTTCAAATTACAAAACTTTTAACCTTAAACTTTCTGGCGAACTGCTGGTTTATATCCTACCTTTTCTCATCATATTTGTATGGACAATATTTATTGATGGTTCGAGTGAAGCACATTTTTATTTACAGCGATCGTTGAGTTTATTGGTTTTTCCGCTTTCATTTTTTTTGTTGCCTTTTCAGTTTTCACTCAATCAAAAAAATATTTTCAAAATTATTTTCATCACTTCCACGCTTTTGGTGTTGGTGTATGGCGAAGTTACAGCCATTCAATTTTTGTTCTCACATGTTGGGCCAAATGAGTTTTGGGCAACTCCGGCAGAGATGTTTAAGCATCCATCATTATCTCATTTACTACGTTCAACATTCGAAAACACAACAACCATTCATCCTACTTATGCTTGTTTGTATTTAGGTATTTCATTTTTGTTTGTGTTCGAGTATTTTCTTGAAAATTTCAGAGAATTTACCGTTTCAAAAAATATTGGTTACGCATCACTACTTATTTTTATTATAGTTCTTCAAGTAATTTTAGCATCCCGAACTCCCTTTATCGGCACAGTTATTTCGGCTTTTATCTTGTTTGTTATTTATCAAAAAAACAAACTCTATATACTTTGGGCAGGAATCGGAATTGTTGTTTTTACTGTTTTGCTATTTATGCTGGTTCCATCCTTTTCGGCACGATTAAAAGAAATTTCATTTGAGAATTTTACTTTATCCACTTCAAAAAATGCCGATTCGTTTAACCTGCGAACTGGAATTTATAAATGCAGTATTGATATCGTTGAAGAAAATTGGCTAACTGGAGTGGGGCCAGGAAATGTGCAAGCCAAACTTGATGAGTGTTATGGAAAAATATCGTCAACCGTTTATAACGAAAGAAAATATGACACCCATAATCAGTTTTTAGATTATTGGGCCGGAATGGGCATTTTAGCGCCTTTATCGCTCCTGTTCCTGCTTTTGTTCATATCTTATAAAAACCTAGCCTATAAAAATTATATCCCATTCTGTTTGTGTATTTTATTTTTTGCATCAATGTTGACAGAAAATATTTTGATTAGGCATCACGGGGTTGTAGCTTTCGCCTTTATTATGAGTTTTTATATTTTTACAAAAAGTCATAAAGAAGAATTAGCCAACCATAAACCGGTAAAATAACTTTGACCCGATATTCAAGATATATCAAAGTAATCAGCATCATCAGCGATATCATATTGCTCAATGTTTGCTTTGTGGCTGTGTTTTATTACAAGTTTCATGCTTTTCACGATCCGTTTACATTCATGCTTTTTTATGTAAACGTGGCATGGATATTTTTGATAGCTGCCATTAAACCTTACGATATTTCGCGAACATCAAAGTTGTTTGTGATTTTGCGTTCGTCATTTTACGTAATTACCTCACACATATTATTGGTATTTGCCTATTACGTTTTCCTGCAAACGTATCGTTACTCGCGTGAGCTGTTGGTTCTATTGTATTCAAGTTTGTTCATCTTAACATTTGTACTCAAAATAGTTTTCTTTTTTGTACTCAAATGGGCACGCGAAAAAGGATACAATTACCGAAATATTATTGTAGTTAATCAAAGTGAAAATCCTGTTGAGTTGCAATCATTTTTTAAAACACATCCGGAATATGGATACAACATCAAAAAAGTAATTACGGCTAAAAATATTCAAGTCAATATTCTTGAAGAGATAAAATCATTTTGCTTACAAAATGAAATTCACGAAATATTCTTTTCGATGTCGGTAATGGAAAGTCAATCTCTTTTAGATTTGATGAATTTTGCCGAAGATAATTTTATCAAAATTCGTTTGGTTGCCGATTTTAAAGGTGTATCTTTTTCGGAAATGGCACTCGAAAAATTTGGAGAAGTACCTGTTTTAAAAGTGCTCACCACACCACTTGACGATTGGGATAAGCAGTTACAAAAAAGAGCTTTTGATATCTTTTTTTCGTTGATGATTATGATTTGTGTGCTCAGTTGGCTTATACCAATTCTTGCCATCATCATTAAACTAACATCACGCGGACCGGTATTTTTTAAACAACAACGAACAGGTAGAGACAATCGTCCTTTTTGGTGTTACAAATTCAGAACGATGTACGTAAATGAAAAAAGTGATACGGTTCAGGCAACTCAAAATGATCCGAGAATTACTGCAATTGGAAATTTTTTACGTGACTCAAGCATTGATGAAATGCCACAGTTTTACAATGTACTAATTGGCGATATGTCGGTTGTGGGGCCACGTCCACATATGCTTAAACACACCATAGATTTTTCTGAAGAACTAGATAAGTTTATGGGTCGTCATCAAATTAAACCTGGCATTACCGGATTGGCACAATCAAAAGGTTATCGTGGTGAAACATCCGACTTTGAAAAAATAAAAAATCGTGTTAAGCTCGATTTGTTTTATGTAAAATATTGGTCGTTTACACTCGATATAAAAATCATTTTCAACACATTGTTTTCTTTATTTAATACCAACTCATAAATCTGGATGCTCAATCAAATATTTGATAAAATAAGAAAAGTAAAAAGATCGCAAGGACAAATGTGGATGAATGGCAATTTCACTTTTTTCAGGCTGTTTATCATGTTGAAATCGCGCACTGGACAAAAGAAAATACTCAAATTTATTATCAAAGTCATTCAATTTATACTTCAACTAGTATTTGGTATTAAGACGAAAGAAACAAAAGATTATGAGTTATGGATGAAGAAAAATTATCCTGATGAACAAAAGTTAAACCAATACAAAAATGAACTTTCCTCCTTTTCATTTCAGCCTAAAATAAGTATCATTTTACCTGTTTATAATACTCCTATAAACTACTTAATAGAAGCACTCGATTCGGTTATCAATCAAATTTATCCCAATTGGGAATTGTGTATTTCTGATGATTGCTCTACTGATAATATGATCCGTGAAATGATTATTGAATATGCAGCAAACGACAATCGAATCAAATATGTTTTTAGAGATGTAAATGGCCACATATCATTAAACTCGAACAGTGCGCTTGAAATTGCTACAGGTGATTATATTACTTTTTTAGACCATGATGATAAGCTTTCATTAGATGCACTTTTTCAAAATGTAAAAATTTTAAATAACAACAGAGAAATTGATTTCATTTATTCTGATGAAGATAAAATAGACAAGAAAGGTCATCATTTTGCACCACATTTTAAACCCGACTGGTGTCCGGATAATCTCTTGTCAAGAAATTATATTTGCCATCTTGTTGTCGTAAAAAAATCGCTCATTGATCAGGTAGGTGGATTCAGAGCAGGCTTTGAAGGAAGTCAGGATTACGACTTACTGCTGCGATTAACTGAAATTGCTAAAATAATATATCACATACCAAAAATACTTTATCACTGGCGACTGCACAGTGAATCAACATCATCAAACATTGATGCAAAACCATACGCATTTAATTCGGGTGAACTTGCACTTCAGAAAGCAATAGAGAGAAGAGGAATAAAAGGCAAAGTAAATTTGATTAAAAATTCTCATGGTTTTTATACTATCAGATATGATATTTTTAATAAAGGAAAAGTTTCTGTTATCATCCCTACAAAAGACAAAGCCGATTTATGTGAAGTAATTATCGAATCGATTTTCAGACTAACAAGTTATCCCGATTTTGAAATTATCCTGATTAATAATAACAGCAGCGAACAATCATTTTTTGATTTCGTAAAAAAGTGGGAAGAAAAAGAACCCGAACGTTTTAAATGTATTCACGATAATGATGTATTTAATTACTCGCGTTTAATTAACAACGGAGCTAAAGTTGCCAAAGGAGAATATTTTTTGTTACTGAACAACGACATGGAAGTGATTCATGAAGATTGGATGACTGCACTTGTTGAATATGCACAATTTGAAACAAGCGGAGCCGTAGGTGCCCGACTAATTTACCCCAATGATACCATACAACATGCAGGAGTAATTATTGGCTTAGGAGGAATAGCTGGTCATCATCATGTGATGTTTGATAAAGATGCTCCAGGATATTATTTCTACTTAATTGCCACAAGTGATTTTTCGGCTGTTACTGCTGCTTGTATTATGATTAACAAAAATAAATTTAATGAAGTTGAAGGGTTTGATGAAAAACTTGCGGTTGAGTTTAATGATGTTGATTTTTGTTTGAAGCTTAAAGAAAAAGGATACAACAATATATACCTTCCTCATGTAACGCTGTATCATTACGAATCTATTTCTAGAGGGCATCCGCACCTTACAAAAAAATCATATCAGCAGCATTTGAAAGATGTAAATCTATTTAAAAGTAGGTGGCAAAAATATATAGATAACGACCCTTGTTATAATCCTAATTTATCAAAAATATCGAGCGAGTACAAGGTGAATTTAGATGACTAAGAAAGAAATAAAATTCGCTTGATGAATTTTACAATTGGCAGTATTCTGCTTCCCCAAATATATTCTTCTGAATTTTTATAATTCCCAATTGTATCCTTAACCAGGTAATAATCGTATACCAAATCACTTATACTTAACTTTGATAAATATAGTTCGCGGTGGTTTTCATACAGTTGTTTCCGTAACATTCGAAAATCATTATCACTTAATGAATGAACCATTGATTTGTTACGAATACGGTAATGAAACAATATTTCAGGAATCCTGTAAACTTCACTTTCATCACTTATTAAACTTAGCCAAAAATCCCAATCCTCATAGCCCTTCATCATTTGTTCATTATATCCTGCCGTCTTATCGTAATCAACTTTCCGAAAAAGTGCTGTGCAAAATATTATATTTTCAAAAAGCATTTGCTTGATAGAAAATTCAGGTAAATTCCATTTACCACTCCACTCTCCAAAAAAATCAACTTCGCAATAAACCACTTTCAATTTTTCATTTTCATCAAGAATTTTTGCTGCTTTTTGAATATAAGTAGGAGCAATAATATCATCACTATCCAATGGTAAAATATATTTCCCTTTGCTGTGTAAAATTCCAAAATTACGTGCAGATGAAAGCCCTTTAATAGGTTGTAAGACTGAAATAAAACGCGAATCTTTTTCAGCAATAGATTGGGCAATTTTTTTCGAATTATCTGTCGAACCATTATCAACTATAATACACTCCCAATTTTTATGAGTTTGTTTGATAACACTTTCAATCGTTTCGCTCAAATATTCACCGCTGTTATAACAAGGAATAATAATAGATATGAATGATTCGCTGTTGTTCATTTTTATTTTTGATGTTTAAATAAATTATTTAAGTGTATACAATAAAATTCTTCTTTGAATTTTTGTGTTTATCCAAAATAGAAATGTGAATATCAATTGTTGTTCAAAGGTTATAATATTAAAATAAATAAGTATCGACTTTAATTCTTTTAAATTATTCTTTTTAAAATAATGACTTACCCATTCTCTTACCCATCTTTTTAATTCTTTACTTAAATTTAATTTTCTTAGCTCATAGGTAGTGAAATTTTTCTTAAAGATTTGCATCACTTCGTAAATAGATATTCTATCTGATGCACTTACCGACCCCGACCTAATTCTATAAACCGATAACGGTACTGAAACTCCTTTTAATGATGAATTCGTTTTAAGCATTCGTAACCATAAATCATAATCCTCAGCTTTGCTAATTGATTCGTCAAATAACCCGGCTTTAATTAATGCACCTTTCATTGCCAACACAGTTAACATCGGTATCCTATTGCTTTCAATAAAAAGCTTTATCCCTTCATCTCCTATATATACATTATTCGGAATGTACATTCTGTCTTCGTCTTTATATTCTCCTAAAGATTCGCTTTCATTAAAATAAAAAGTATCTGTAAATAGGAGATCTACATTACTATTATTTAACTCTTTTAATGAAAAGAAAAGCTTTTCTGGAAGCCATAAATCATCAGCATCTAAAAATGCAATAATTTCGCCATTTGCCAATTTTATTCCTTTGTTTCTGGCTGCACTTTGTCGTGAGTTATTTTGAAAATAGTACTTAATTCTCGTGTCTGAATTAATGTATTTGTTGCAAATATCTTTTGTCTTATCTGTAGAACCATCATCAATAATAATGAGTTCCCAATTTTGATATGTTTGGTTAATTACGCTTTCAATACTTTGAGAAATAAAATTTTCAACGTTGTAAGCAGGCATTATAACAGAAATCAAACTTTGACTCAAATCTTTTTCCATGTTTCGGGAATTAAGTCATGCGTTTGCGAATTTATTTCTTCGTTTGAAAACCAGTTCTGTGGTGCTACTACAATTTTATTTGGGTTATTGTTCAACCACGCTCCCCACCAACTGAAACTACTGTTAGCAATGATATTATGCTTACATCTGCTCATCAGATACATATCTTTCCAACTATGTTCATTAACGTTATGATTGACAAATATTTTATCAAAATTAAGTGGCATGAATTCTTTCTTAACCCAATCAATATCATCCGAAAAAAATACCAGTAAAGGTTCTTTCAAGTCAGTTGTTACTTCCGTTATGGCATTATTATAATATGCATCACTGCATACTCCATGAAATGTATTTACTGTTGCATTTTCAACATAATCTCCACGTCTGATATGAATAGCAATAGCATTTTTACTTTCAATTTTATCTAAAAGTTCTTTGTTTTGGGTGTCAAGTTTTTTTGAATCAAATGCAAATAAATTTCTTACGAATGCTTGCTGGTCATCAAAATATTTATAACTCTGAAAGTACCCCTCAAGATAAACTGGCTCATTCAATTTTAAAACTGTTGGATTAAAATCAAATCTTTTCTCACTGTAATACTTGGGATAATTTAGGTTTAATTTTCTTTTGATTTTATTGAAATAGTTTAGCTGTTTGAAACGCTTTATTTCTTTTTCGTTTGCAACGTTGTAATTATTTGAAAAAATATTGAGTTCAAAATCTCTTGGAGTAAACGTTGCTGTTTTTACTTTGTCATTAAAAAAATTAGCATCAATTAAAACTTTTGTCTTATTTGTTTTAGCAATAATACTTGCTAAAGCAAATTGAAACATTTGATTGCCTAATCCACCTTGTAATTTAATAATGATCATTGTTTAACTTTTTATAAGCCAAAAACATCCACAACCATATTTTTGATTGCTAACAATTTCTGGATTCGCATTCCAAATAAAATCGCCCAAATCTGTTATCAATGAAAAGTTTTTTAATTCAAATCCTTCAAAACAACTTAATATCATTTCGAATGAATAAATCCTATGAGCATTAAACTGTATTCTAGCCTTTCCAACAGGTACAACAAATAAAAGGCTGCCTCCTTTTGCAACAACGCGCTTCAATTCTTCTATTGCTTTTAAGTCACCAATCGGATCAATTGGATCTCCATATCTACCAAGCCCAATATGCTCAACTGTGTGCATACATGAAATAGATTCAACTGAATTATCTGAAAAATCGAGATTCATTAAATCGCCCTTTAATGTTTTCAGATTTGGAAGTGTGAGATTAGCTGGTCTGTAATCATAAAAATCTACCGGGACATAAGCAGATAGTTGTGAACAGAAGTGTAGTGTTGATGAAATATCGATATGTTTTGAAGGATTAATATCTTTAATTATTCGTGTTGCCCATGCGGGATGGTAAACGTAATGTGCATCGAATCCAGTATTATTTGTATTGTCATTAAGACACGGAAAATTATCTTCATTATTGATTGAAAATCTACTATCTGATTTACTTTTAAATGTAGTTAAATCATTATCAAATTTCTTTCTTGCCTTATAATTGTGGTAATACGTTTTTGTGATGTGAATATATTTATATACTAATTTTTTCATTTAAAATGGTCATGTTTAAAGTACTAAATTCCAAGTATCGTTATATTTTTAATATAAAAAATACAGCTTAATAATTAATTCTCTCCATAATAATTTAAACAATTTGCCAGCTAGAATTTACATTAACAAATCCTGCATTATTAGTAAGATATTGTGTGTTATTTCCAATGTCTAAAATTTCTATGTCGAATGCATTTGGATTGTGGTATATATTTGACTTTTCGCCTACACTTATCCCAAATGCAAAATGGTAATTATTTGCCCTTAAATTGTGTTTTACTTCACATATAATTTCATTTTCACCTTTAACAATTGAAACAGGTCCTCTTGTTGTAAAAACGGGTATCTCATCTATTGATAAACATCCAATTGCTACGCTAATATTTTCAAAATCTTGCTTTGAATCAATTTTAAATTTTATCTTGATGTTTTCATCAAATTTTATTTGGTTGGTGTTATTAAAACCATTTAGAATTTCAATTTTCAAAACTCTAATTATATCATCACCGTATACATAATCTGAGCAATCAAAATGTGACGAAGTGTTTATGCCAGTTTTAAGATAATTTTCGATGGCGTGGGTTGCACTTCCAATTATCTTAATTGATCCATTATGTAATAATATTCCTTTATTACATAAGGCTTTTACTGCAGCCATATTATGACTCACAAATATAACTGTTCTTCCTTCTCCCGAAACGTCTTTCATTTTGCCAAGACATTTCTTTTGAAATTCTGCATCACCAACAGCCAGTACTTCATCCACAATTAATATTTCGGGCTCAAGATGAGCAGCCACAGCAAACGCCAATCGAACATACATACCCGATGAATAACGCTTTACTGGTGTATCTAAAAATCTTTCCACTTCAGCAAATGCAACAATCTCATCAAATTTTTTCTGTATTTCATTTTTGCTCATTCCTAAAATAGAGCCATTCAAAAAAACATTTTCTCGTCCGCTGAGTTCGGGATGAAAACCGGTACCAACTTCGAGCAAACTGGCAACACGTCCTTCAATTTTAATTCGTCCATGTGTAGGAGTAACTATCCTGCTTAAAATTTTTAGTAAAGTTGATTTTCCAGCTCCGTTTCTTCCAATTATGCCAACACGATCACCTTGATTTATATCAAACGAAACATCATTTAAAGCCCAAAATGTTTCTTGTGAAGCTGACTGATCAGCATCTTTCTTTTTAAAAATAGATTTAATATTATTGGTTATGTGCTCGCGAAACGAATCATTATGCCTTATCTTCTGATGTTGCAGAACATAGCTTTTACTGATATTTTCAACTGTAATAATTGTGTTACTCATCTTGTTCTTTTAATACAACTGCTCGCTAAATAATATCGGCAAAAGTCTTTTCCATTTTACGAAAATACCAAAGACCAATAATTAACAGAAATATGCTAATTGCACACGACACTAAAAATCTTTCAAAATAAAATGGCGTATTGCCGCCAAGAATACACCACCTAAAACCATCAATTACACCAACCATTGGATTAAGTGCATATAGATATTTAGCAAACATTGGAATTTTTGCACTGTTATAAATATCACTGCTGCTAAAAGCAATGGGTGATACATACAAACCAAATTGTATGATAAATGGAATGATAAAACGGAAATCACGATAACGAACGTTTAATGCTGCAATAATTAAACCTAGTCCAATAGAAGTTATTAAGTTTAATATCAAAAAAAATGGCAGATACAGCATTTTTATATCAGGACTAAAACGATATAAAACCATTATTACGATAAGAATTATAAATGAAATCAGAAAATCAATTAAACAAACAATTACCGTGCTGATTGGAACAATTAATCTGGGGAAATAAACTTTGGTTAATAGATTTGAATTTACAATAAGTGAATTACTCGAATCGCTAAATGCTGTTGCAAAAAACTGCCAAGGCAAAGTGGCTGCACAAACAAGCAAAATACGTGGAACACCTTCGGGGACATTTGAATTAAAAAGCCAACCGATAAACCACATCACAAAAATGGTAAGCAGCGGACGAATAATGCTCCAAAGCAATCCAATTGCAGTTTGTTTATAGCGAACTAATATGTCGCGCCAAGCAAGAAAATATAACAATCCGCGAAATTGCCATAAATCCTGCCAGTAATTTTTATTCTCACTATCCGGATCAATTATAATTGTTCGGCTTTTATTAATCATTGTAAATTGTTAATGAACGCAATTTAAAGAATTGTAGATAAGAGCCAACAATATTTATATGAGATTTATGTTGAAAACAATTATCAAATAACAATCTATTTCAAACTGTACTACTTAAGTTTTATCGTTTTACTTATAAAGTGTATTGTACAATAACAGTTGATATTTGCGGCAAATAAATTTATGATATAAACTATTCTTTCATGGGTTTGAATCTTTTTTCGAAAGATGAAAGCATCAATTGGTTTATGAGGATTTTTATAAACTTTTAAATATCATTTCTGCCCAAGTTCAATTCATCATTGGAAATATTGTAATTTTTCAAGTGGTGTTTTTTTGACATCATGATTTCCGTTTTTAAACAAATTTTTTCAAGTGATAATAAAAATATTTGACAACTCTGTAAAAAATATTTCTACTCTTGATATCTGGCCTGGGTGGTAAAATGCTTTTAAGTGAATCTATTTCAATATCGCTTAAATAAGTTTTGTGCACTTGTTTTCGTTCTTCGTTTATGCTTGCAAAATTTTTAACATTTGAACTGATTCCCTTAGTGTCGTATACAGAAATAGGAAATGGAAGATATTTTGTTGAAACTTTATTTATTGCAATTGCATGAAAGAAAAAATCATAATCAGAGACTATCTTATAATTTTCATTATAAAATCCAATTTCATAAAATAATTTTCTTCTAATAAATGTTGCTGGATGCCATACATTATGATTAAAAAGGTGATTTATATCCAATATTTCCGGAAGTTTTTCAAGCTTTTGTTTATAGCCAAAATCAAAAATAAGTTCTCCATACAAAATATCTTCAGTATGATTTACACCAAAAACTTTTGAAAGAATATTTTTGTCTGTTAAAAAATCTCCGGAATTTAAGAATAAACAAAATTCACCTTTGGCTGCACGAATAGCTTTATTCATCGCATCATAAATTCCTGAATCCTTTTCTGAATCCCAATAGGCCATTTTATCTGCGTATTTTTTGATGACGTCAACACTTCCATCCCTTGAACCGCCATCGATTACAATGTATTCAAAATTGCTGAATGTCTGGGATACAACACTTGAAACTGTTTTCTCTAATCCGCTTGAATTATTGAAATTAATTGTTATGATAGAAAGTTCGGGCGATGTATCCATTAATAATCGTTAGCTCTAATATGTAAATTTATATAAATAAATTTGAAACGTTATTGATATTTATTCAGTAATTAGTATTCCCAAACTCTTGAACTAAATAATTGTTCGAATATGATTCATTATTCAATTTAGTGATGATTTGAAATTCCTGTTTTTATCATTCAACATTCCTTTCACCTGAATGATAATGTGGAAAATATTTATTCATAAAAGTCTTGTCGTTAGCAATTTCGGGAGGCAGAAGTAATGCTGAATTTACAAAATACTCGAGCATTTCATGTAAAACAATATCTGGTTTATTATCAATCACTCGCGAAACAGGAATTGTTTCCATCCATGCGTAAGTTGAAGTTTTGAAAGTGGGTGTAAGAAAATTCCTGAGATGCTCTGAATAACTATCACGAACTACAAATATTTTCAAATGATTCACTTCATGCTCCATTTTAAAAGTAAAATAATTCCCTACAAGATGCACTGTATCATAATCACCAACAACTAGAGGTGGCTGTATATTTTTGAGATGGTAATAAAATATTGGAGAAGAAATCTGATCACTAAACCCAAATTGCGTTTGCAAATCTCCTCCTAATAAAGTTGATGAATCGATTGTAAAATCTTCTGCCTGTAAAATTTTAGTATCTGGAAAATCAACTTGAATTTTTTGCATAACTTTTTGGTATGCTAAAAATGCTCCGAATTCATTCCAATGTGTATCGGTTATATAATAAGTTGGTCGAATATTTTTTCCCTCAATGAGTTCCTTTCTGCAATCAATAAATTTTATAATAGTATCCTGTTGTAAATAGGTATACACCTGATCGAGTTTAGAAAACTTTAACTGATTTCTCAGAATAATCGGCATGTTCTCGGGATAAATTCTTGACTTAACAGGCGCAATCATAAAGTAATATTTTATCCCCCTGTTGTCAAACCATTTAGTAACAATTTGAAGATTTATTTTAATGGTTTTTAACTCATCATTTGTATATGGAACACTGGTACATTCAATATATTCATTACCTGAATTGTACAACCAATTCTCTTTGCCTATAAGAACTTTTTGCGGCAGCGGAGAAATATTCAGAAAAATAAATTTGAATTTATTTATGGCCATCACCGAAATATTTCGGTAAGCAAATCTGTCGTTAAAATAATCTTGAAATTGAAAAAATACTTTCCAAATATTTTCGGTTTGAAAAGTTGGAAACTCGGCTAAACTTCTTTTCTCTAAACTTGATTTTTCCTTCTCACCCAACATTGGAAAATAAATAATGATAAGAAATGACAGTATAAAAAATAGTTTGCTAAATGAAAGCAATGCGATGTGTTTCTTAAGTAAAAATATACTTAGAACAGCTATCACAAAACTTAAACCCAAATTGAGTATGAGCGAAGTTGTAAGTTGAGCTATAACGATATAACATAACATCGAAAGATAAATGAACAACAAACTATATTTTAACTTGCTGCTCATCAAAATCTGAAATATATAAATGGGTTATAAGTACCTGAAACCACGCTCAAGGCGGAGTAAACAAAAATCAAAATGAGTGACACTGATTTTATTGTACGAAAAGTTGACTTTACTGTTTGTATAGATATTGTTGACTGGTAAAGAATTTGAACGGTCTTTTTAAGCATAAAATTTATTCCGTTAACTGATAAAATTAAACCTAGCATACAGCAAAATATATTTTCGCGATTTAGAAACATATCAATTGAGTAAATACTGTTCTTATTATAAATAAACAAGGACTGAATAAATGTTATCGACTTTTCTAATGTTTCGGATCTGAAAAAAACCCAAGCCAACACTACCACGAAAATGGTGTAAAAATGCATAATAAAATTTCCTCCTCTACGAAGAAACTTTTCAAAACCCAATCTTTCGATAATCATAAAAAAACCATGAATCAAACCCCAAATAACAAAATTCCAGCTTGCACCATGCCAAAGGCCTGTAACAAAAAATACAAATATCAGGTTAAAATAAACGCGTGATTTACTCACTCTGTTTCCGCCCATTGGAATGTATAAATAATCTCTGAACCAATTTGAAAGTGATATATGCCAACGTTGCCAAAACTCGCGAACTGATTTTGCCTTATATGGAAAATTAAAATTCTCTAGAAAATCAAAACCAAGCATTTTACCTAATCCTATTGCCATATCAGAGTAACCCGAAAAATCAAAATACAATTGAAGTGAATAAGAAATAATAGCAAACCAAGTAGCTGAAGTTGATAATTGAGCCGGGCCTATATCAAATAATAAATCAGTTGTATAACCTAACGAATTGGCAATTATCACTTTCTTTCCCATGCCAATTATAAATCGTTGAATTCCTAATTGAAATTGTGCCGAATTCAAAAATCTACCTGTAAACTGATAGGCTATATCTTTATATCGAATGATAGGTCCAGCAACAAGTTGAGGAAATAGGCTTATATAGAGTGTTAAGTCAACAAATGATTTCTGAACTTTATTCTCTTTACGATAAACATCAATCAAATAAGAAATGCTGTGAAAAGTATAAAAAGAAATTCCAACAGGCAACTTCACTTTTGCAAATTTTATCGGGTCGATATGAAAATCCACCAAAAGGTAATTGATATTTTCTACTACAAAACTGCTGTACTTAAAAATGACCAACAACAATAAATTAACAAATACGCCAACCGAAATGGCTGTTTTTGTTTTGCTCCTGTCAATCCATTTTCCAATAAAATAATTAAATGTAATGGAGAGCATCATTAAAACAATCATCTCTCCTTCACCAAAAACGTAAAACAAAATACTGAGAATTACCAGTACAGCATTTCTGAATTTAGAATTACGTGAAAGATATGCCAGTAGTAGCGTTACCGGCAAAAAGAAGAAAAGGAAAAACGGTGAACTGAATACCATTTAAATTTTTATTTTTTTAATATCAGCTGAAATTAATTTCGAAAAATATGTAGCGCCATCTTTATTCAAATGTTCCTGATCTGAAAAATATGCGGCCTCAGTCAGGCTATTCGAATAGTCAATTAATTGATATGTTGAATCAATAACAGATTGAATTCTGTTCTTAAATCCTTTTGTTGATTTACGAAACTGAGGAGGTAAGCAAAACAACAATTGAATATTATTTTCACTGCATTTTTTCTGAATATTTAAAATGGAATTTCGATAATCAAGATTCATTCTTAAAACAGAAAGATTGATATTGTTCATTTCAAAAACAGTATGCTCATCTTCCCCTTTTTTGTCAACCAATGTTGCTCCAAAGGAATTTATATTTGTTGTTCGTGCGTCAGGTTTCTCTTTGCCAAAAAGCAAATATTTCAAAGCATTGATGAAATTTACATTTTGCCGATACGTATACGAAATGCTTGTTGCCAATTCGTTTTTTCCAAGTTCAGAATTTATTTTTTTACAGATAAATGGGTTGTCAACGTAAGGATACAAGACATCTTTCCTGAAAATGATTCCGCTTTTTGTGTACAACGCAGCGTAATCATCAACATTATAAATAACCAGTTTTGGTTTGTGTGCCGATTTTAAAACCAAGTCAAGTATGGTTTCATGGAAAATTGGATTTGAACCACTTTGTCCTAGATTATAACAACTCAATCCTGTATTTAATTTTATCTCTTCGGGCGAGTAATCGTTTAGTGCTTCTGATGAGCCAATAATAACAACATCTGCCTCAATTTTATTTTCAAGAATCAGTTCAATACGGTTATCGTATTTCTGCTTTTTTGAAAACACAGATAAAACATATCCAATAAATATATCACCTGAAATGAATATTAAAATGAAGAGTATATATTTTATATATTTTTTCATACTTCTCATCTCAAAATTGAAAATATACAAAAGGTGTTTCAACAATATTCGACATCAGCATTATCGAAAATGCTGCAAAAAAGTAAATGCCAAATCGCTTAACCTGCGGAACTCTTTCCAAATATTCGTCTAATGTGGTGTTTCTTAATTTCCATTCAAAGTAAAAAAAAGCTGCGACAAAAAGGATGAGAACAGTGAAGGTTGTAAAATCGGTTCCGAGATACAAAAGATTTTGTCTCATGTTATTGGGATTATGCCAAATTTTCGATAACGAATCGCCAACATCGGTAAACATATTTAAAAAAAGTATGTAAGAATCATGAATATTTTTCGACCTGAAAAAAAATCCTCCAAATGCAAAAAGATGATAAATACAAATTGCTTGAATAATGTGTCTAATACTCGAATAATTTTTTAGCCAAGTTTTATTAATCAATTCTTTCCTATAGTCGCTTGTAGCTTTGGTGTATATTACGATGATACCATTGTATACGCCCCATGCAATGAAAGTCCAGTTTGCACCGTGCCAGAAACCGCTAATTAAAAACACAAACAAGAACACAAGCTGCCACTTCCATCTTTTTCTGATTAAGGGAAACAGTAAATAATCTCTAAACCAATTCATGAGAGATACGTGCCACTTACTCCAAAAACTATTAAACGATTTAGCAAAAAATGGAAGATCAAAATTTACCATTAAATCAATACCGAGTAATTTTGCCGAACCTCTTGCTATATCAGAATACCCTGAAAAATCGCAATATACCTGCCATACAAAAAACAATAAAGCCAGATAAACTGAAGGTCCTTTTGAATTTTCGGGATTATCAAAAACAAAACTTACAAGCACATTGATTTGATCGGCTATCACAATTTTTTTAAAGAGCCCCATTAAAATTAACCGTAACCCTTTAACAATATTCGACCATTCAAATTTTTGATTGATATAAAACTGTGATAGTAAATGCTGTGGTCGTTCGATAGGACCTGCAACAAGCTGAGGAAAAAACATTACGTACAATGCATAAATTCCAAAATGACGCTCGGCTTTTTGTTTCCCTTTATAAATTTCGAGCGTATAACTCATTGCCTGAAAGGTGTGGAATGATAACCCGATTGGCAATAAAATGGATAAAAAAGGAAATTTATAGGTATGAATATTTAACGATTGAAATAATGCTTCAATGTTTTCGGTAAAAAAATTATAATACTTAAAAACACATAAAACACCAATGTTTGCAACAAGACTTAGTTGCAGGTAAATTCCTTTTTTGTTTTGCGGAGCTGCTTCAATTAATATTCCAGCCAAATAATCTACCATGATTGTGAAGGCTAATATGAGAATATAAACCGGCACAAAAAACATATAGAAATAACAGCTGGCTGCTAAAAGTAATACCCATCGATATTTATGCGGAAGCACATAGTAAAATAGTGTTACTAATGGCAAAAAAATTAAATATTGGATGGAGTTAAATAGCATTTTTTGTTTTCTGTATGGCCTAAATTTATGTAATAAGTACTTTTAAGATTTACCAATTTCAAAAAAAGGTCTTTTTTACCTAATAACACCCGAATCTTACAATCATTAACCAACAACTCATTGTGAATAAATGATTCAATTAAGATATTCAGAATGGAATCAAAAAAAATGTGAATATATGGGACAAGATTTTGAAAGTTAATTACCTAAATTTTAGATATTCGCAACGATGAACACAAAAAGAAACAAATATTTTTTGCTATTCTTTATGGTTGTTGCATTCTTTCCTATCATTCAGGAAATTTTTCAACCCTTTAAATTAGTAGGATTATCAGGTGCCTTCGAAAATCATCAAGCCCCAGACTTTTCTACTCAAAATTTTTTAGACGGAAAATATCAAACAGGTGCTGATGAATATTTGAAAGAAAATACAGCCTTCCGTGCAGATATGATTAGATTGAGGAATCAAGCTAATTACAGTTTTTTTGGCAATATCAATACCATATTAACTTTAGGTAAGGAGCATTATATTTTCGATCCTAGTTACATTTCGGCTCTAAATGGCAATGATTTTCTAACTGATTCTATCCGTGATATAGAGACAAATTGTTTAATCAAATCATTACATATTTTAGATTCACTTCATATTCCGCTTATCTTTTGTATTGCGCCAAACAAAGCTTCATTTTACAATGAATTTTTGCCTCAAAAAACTGTTGAAGGAAATAAAACCAATCAAAAATATTTTGAAAAATTACTTACAGAAAACCATGTAAATGTGCTCAATTTCGATAGTTGGTTTAAATCTATTAAACAACAAAGCAAGTATCTGCTGATGCCAAAATATGGAGCACATTGGACAATTTATGGTGCTTCTCTTGCAGGTGATTCACTATTTAAAATGGTTGAAAAAGTAAAGCAAAAGAAATATGCTTCGTTTTCGGTTTCCAGTTATGATGAATCATCAAAAGCAAAATACACAGATGATGATTATTTGCCAGCGCTAAATCTAATTGCGAGATGGAATTCTCCAATGATGGCATACCCTCAATTAAAATTTAATACGGGCGAAAAGCCAAACATCCTTGCCGTTTCTGATAGTTATTTCTGGAGTTTTTACGAACTCGAAATCATGCAAAATTGCGCTTCTCCTAAATCAGCAATGTGGTATTATAACAAATCGGTTTTTGATTATATGCGTGAAAAAAAATCGGAAAGAAATAATGCAATCAGTTATCAAGATTTAAAAAATAGAGATGCCATAATTATTTTGGCAGCAGCACCTAGCTTGAAAAATTTCGGATACAATTTTTTTGACCAACTTTCAAGCATCTCGTCAAAATGAAAAAATATTCGCTCTATATTTTTATCATTATTCTCATGAGCAGCGGTATTTATTTTCATTTTAGTTCGTGCCACGAAGAAATGCCGAATGATTGTGATCAGTTTGGTTATTTAAATTTATCGAAAGCATTTGATGAGCATAAAGTTTTTACGGCTCACGCCAATAGACCATATTTAGATGATTTACTCGACACACTTCGAAAATCAAATTTAGATGAACGCGAATTTAGCTGGATGGTAACACCTCATGCCTATTACGTTTTACCTCACACTAACAAAGTCATAAACATGTACTCGCCCGGAACATCATTTGTTTTACACTTGATACCTATTGAGTATCGTAAAAGAATGTTCCCTGTGTTAGCTATATTTTTCCTCTTACTTTTTTCAATCATTGCATTGTATCGTGCTAACAACAATACTTTTGGTTGGGCTGATATTATTTTACTATTATTTGCATTTTACATTACCGAAATAGTTCCTTTCAGAGCTGAGTTTGAACGCATCAATTCATTATCCATCACATTTGGTTTATTGCTTGCTGCTGGGATATTATTAAGAAACAAACCACTGTTGAGCTGTTTCTTAATTGCACTTTCGGCAAACTTCAGGTATGCAAATTTACTGCTGTTATTGCCTATCATTTTGTTCATCCCTCTTCCAAAAGTAATTTCAGTAAAGAAAGTTTTCGACATAATAAAAATCGGAATTACATATTTCGTAGTTACTCTTATCGCCATTTTGCCTCATTTAATTTATACGTATTTTTTATTGGGAAATCCGTTTAAATCAACTTATGCAGCAATTGATACTGCTATGAGTATGGATGTTTTAAAAAATTTGAATTTCTATTTTAATTACTCTCAACCTTGGTTCATATTTCATTTATTGCTGGTTGGTGTGATTGCTTATTTTGCCTATATACAAAAAACAACATGGCGATTTGTATTGTCGTTACTGGCCTTTCCGGTAATTAATTATTTGTTCTTCATTTTTAAAATGGTATCGATGAATTACTATCCATATGGAAGTGCGTTTATTTTACTCGGTGCCATTTTATATATTTTAAAAGATGTAAATGTAAGTTTGCAGCAAGCTAAAAGGATTCAGATTGCATGTGTTTTTATTTCCTTTTTAACATTTTCGTTTGGTATTATTTCATATTCATCAAAAAACCATCAATCATTTATCGAAGCAAAAAATGAGGTAAAAGGTTTGTGTTCATATGATATTATTTGGGGTGATTCTTATCCCGGAACTTCCGAATATGTTTGTACTAACAATGGCTTCAGGTATACATGGTCGACCATGAATGCCAGAATTATTGCAATGAAATTTCTTCACAACAGAAAATATTCACAGGCATTTATTCTTGATGAAATTCCCGTTGATGAAAAAATAATTGAAAGCGAAATACAGTCATGTAATTTGCTATATCATAAAATTCGAGACCCACATTTAGGAAATATTTTAATTATTGATAAATAAAAAATGAATTGATGAATAAATACATTTTCTATTTAATTTTATTGATTTTATGCAGTACTGGTTTTTATTTAAAATTTCAAAAAAACCATCAGGATATCCCTATGCGTTGTGATGAATTCGGATACATGAATTTAGCAAAAGTATTTGATGAAAACATCGCGTATGTTGAGCATACGAAAAGACCATACATGCCTAAACTTCTCGACACCTTGAGAAAATCATCGATAACAGAAGAAGAAATAGATTGGATGGTCGTTCCGCATGCTTATTATGTTGTACCGAACACAAATAAAATTGTTAACCAATATCCTCCGGCAACTTCATGGTTGTTGAGTTTATTTCCTCTTGAACATCGTAGAATGCTGTTTCCATTAATTGCTGTATTTATTTTTTTATTGTTTCCTTTTTTATCTCAACTTAATATAAAACAAAAAAAGGTAAACTGGACAGATTGTGCACTTGTCTTATTTGTTTTTATCATGTCTGTTAGCGTACCGTTCATAACAGAATTTGCTCGAATTAATTCGCTGGCATTCACGTTTGGATTACTATTAACGGCAGGAATGCTTGTTGAACGAAACACAATATTGGCATTCTTTTTAATTGCATTAACAATTAATTTCAGACCAGTAAATATGCTGATGTTAATTCCAATAATCACGTTTATTCCCATCTCAACTTGGCTACGCGAAAAAAATTACACGGCTTTTATTACTGCTATTCTGAAATATGTTGGTCTGCTTATTCTTGCTGTTCTTCCTTACTTTGTGTATGTGTATTTGTTGTTTGGAAATCCATTTATGTCAACGTATTCTTCTTACGATACTACCGCAAATAACAACCTCTTTGAGAATATGCTTTTTTACTTCAACATAAATCGGCATTGGTTTATTTTTCATTTAGTGGTTGTTGGTGTATTACTTACTTTGTCGTTACTTAAAATTACTTCCTATACATTCTTTTTTCAAGCACTATTTTTTCCGATATTCAATTATGTTTTTTTTATCTACCATGATATTCATTTAGATTATTATCCATATGCATCTTCCATTATTTTACTTGGCATCTGTATAGCTCAAATTCAAAAAATTCCTTACAAAATCAATCATACTAAAATTGCTCTTGTATTTAGTTTACTTATCGGCATCACTATTTTTTGTGATGGATTATATACTTCATACAATAACCCGGTTCGTTCTTTTGAAGATGCAAAAAAAGACTATTCGTGCTTATGTAATTATGATATTGTTTGGGGAGAATTATTAACGGGAAGTTGCGAGTATGTATGCGGAAACAATGGATATAAATACAGTCCAACATCACCAAGGGCAAGAAAAATAGCTATGAAATTTTTACACGACCATCATTACAAACAAGCGATTTTATTAAACGATAATTTGGTAGATAAGCAAACAGTGATTGAAGAAGTTTTGTCTATTAATTTAAAATATCATATTGTATTTGATAACATTGTAAAAGAAATTTTAGTATTAGAATAAATGGTTTTTAGCAGCATAACATTCCTTGTGTATTTTTTGCCTTTCTTTTTGTTGGGGTATTATTTAGTACCCGACAGATTTAAAAATCGTTGGCTGGTTCTTGGAAGTCTTTTATTTTACAGCTGGGGTGCACCAAAATTCTTACCGGCTGTAATTGTTAGCTGCCTAATTGATTTTATTTGCGCATTAAATTACAAAAAGAAATACGGAAAATTCTGGTTTGTATTTTCTATTGTTTCAAACGTTTTGATGTTGGTATATTTTAAGTATGCCAATTTTTTTGCCGAGAACATTAATTCATTAACTGAAATTTTAGGTGGAAACAGATTTCAATGGAGTGCTATTATTCTTCCTATTGGAATTTCATTTCTTACATTCCAAAAAATTAGCTACCTCACTGATGTATATCGTGGAGATTGTGAACCACAGAGGAACTTCACAAATTATCTTCTCTTTATCATTTTGTTTCCTCACTCTATTGCTGGTCCAATTATTCGTTACAAAGAAATTAGCGAACAGCTTGTAAACCGCTTTAAGTTCATCACACCCGATTATATTATTTTAGGACTTACCCAATTTATCATTGGATTAAGTAAAAAAGTTTTGCTTTCAAACACATTAGGTGAACAGGCAAATTCTATTTTTAATTTAAACTTAAATGAACTCGATTTTACGAAATCGTGGATTGGCATTTTATCTTATACGTTTCAAATATATCTCGACTTCTCAGGTTACTCTGATATGGCTATCGGACTTGGAAAAATGATGGGATTTAGAATTCCTGTCAATTTTAATTTCCCATATACATCAAAAAGCATAACCGAGTTTTGGAAACGTTGGCACATTACTTTGGGTAATTGGATGAAAGATTATTTATACATCCCGTTAGGTGGTAATAAAGTTACCATTAACAGAACTTACATCAATCTTTTGGTGGTATTTATTTTATCTGGTTTTTGGCATGGTGCAAGCTGGAGTTTTATTATTTGGGGAGCTTATCACGGCAGCTTTTTAATTATCGAAAGATTATCACTCTCTAAAATTTTAAAAAGAATTCATCCGTCCATTTCAGTCACATATACATTTTTGGTGGTGATGATTGGATGGGTATTTTTTCGTTCGGCTGAATACAACGATGCAATATTATTTATCAGAAAAATGTTTGATTTCGGAAGAATCGATTTCGCATTTTTGAGTACGTTAAACAATCGTTATTATTTTGTTCTAATTACCGCATTTGTTTTCTCTTTTCAATCTGAAAAAATACAGCTTCAACTCAATGCTGTTTACGAAAAACAAATAACGATTAAAGGTTTTATTTGGATAACTTATTTCGCTTTGCTACTGTTGTATCTGCTCAATTTAGGAGAATTATTCGCAACCGGATTTAATCCGTTTATCTATTTTAAGTTTTAAGATTAGCGAAAATTTATTCGTAAATTCTTTTCAGTAAAAATTCCTTTTTTGGTGCAATAACCAATGGAACTTTTTCAACTATTACCGAACTCGTATCAAGCCCAAATGCTTTTACTTCTGTAAGCGCAAAACGATCGAGCATAAAATAAAGATCCATAATAAATCGCTCGTATGCTGATAACTCATTTTCATATGAAAGATGACGTTGTAAAACAACAAATCTGAAATCACCTGTTATATTTTGTTTGCTCAATGATGCATATCGTGATGTTACATCCACTTCATGTCTTTGCATCAAATCTTCAATCACTTTTCTGAAATAAAAATTGATTTTTTGCTCGACCCTGAAACCCAATTTAAACTCAACTTTTACTACATCTTGTGGAACAACAAAATCAACTTTGTATTCCATTGTATATGGTTTATCATCAACATGAATATGCACAAACCAATATATATCGGCACGTTTAGGCTGTTTCTGTAATATCGAATACATCACCTTCGATTCAATGTCCATTAAATGATCGGCACTTGTTAAGTAAACTAAATGTGTTGCAAATTTTGGCACTGATGTATCATGACTTAGTTCTTGAAGTATCGGCAGATAATCGCGAAGGTTAACAAATTCGGTAAGTCGGTTTTTAATTTTTCTACCTTTAAACCACACCCACATTATTGCTATAAATCCAAGACTGATAAGTAAAGTTACCCAACCACCATGACTAAACTTTTGAAGATTAGCTACTAAAAACGAAAGCTCAATCGACAAATACACAATCAGAATAATGGTAACAAACCATTTTGGAGCTTTAATTTTTCGCAAATAATTGGCAAGCAAAACAGTTGTCATTAACATTGCAATGGTAATTGCCAAACCATATGCTGCACCCATGTTTGCCGATTCTTTAAAATATAAAACCACACCAATACAACCTGCCCATAAAATCCAATTTGCACTTGGAACATATAACTGACCTTTGGTTTCGGTAGGATATTTTACAGTAACCTTAGGCCACACGTTTAAACGCAATGCCTCAGAAATTAATGTAAACGATCCGCTAATTAATGCCTGACTGGCAATGATAGCAGCTAAAGTTGCAATGATAATTCCAGTGAGCAAAAACCATGGTGGCATTAATGAAAAGAAAGGATGCAAGCTAGCTGTTGGATGAAATACTTTTCCTTCAAACTGAAGCACCCAAGCACCTTGCCCCATGTAATTTAATATCAAAGCTACTTTAACAAAAATCCAACTCACACGAATATTTTGTCTTCCGCAATGTCCTAAATCTGAATACAAAGCCTCTGCTCCTGTTGTACAAAGAAAGACAGCTCCTAGTAACCAAAATCCTTCGGGATAATGAACCAATAAATTATATGCGTAATACGGATTAAGTGAAGCTAAAATTTGTGGATGTTGAGCCATCGATGTCAAACCCAAAATTGCCAACATCGAAAACCAAACTAACATAATCGGACCAAACGCTTTACCAACAAGTGTAGTTCCAATGCGTTGTATCACAAACAAAGATGTGATAATAATTAACACAATGGGAATGGTAGGAATATCTGCCTGCAAAATCCTCAAACCTTCCACAGCTGATGCTACAGAGATTGGAGGAGTAATAACTCCATCGGCAAGCAAAGCACAACCTCCAACAATTGCCGGAAAAATGAGATATGGTTTTCTTCTTCGAATGAGTGCATACAATGAAAAAATGCCACCCTCCCCATTGTTATCGGCACGAAGTGTAATAATTACATATTTTAAAGTGGTTTGTAATGTAAGCGTCCAAAAAATACAGGAAAGAGAACCGTAAATCAGTTCCTTCGAAATCATTCTTCCTCCGATAATCTCATTAAATACATAAAGTGGAGAAGTACCAATATCTCCGTATATAATGCCGAGGGTAACTATTAAACCTGCTAAACTAAGCTTATGCGTATTGCTATGATGCTCGCTCACTCAATCAAAAATTTAAACAAATGTAAGAAGTATTTTGAATCTGCAAATTCATTAAAAAGCTGTTTCTGAAATAAAGTGTAAGCGCATTAATTGAATTTCATCTTTTGAGTATTCATCACCAAATTCTTTAATAGCATCATCAAGCGAATCTACTTGTTTGCTTTTAAAATAATCCATAATTTCCTCTTCATGGTCTTCGTCAACCATATCTCGCATGTATGATTTGAGATTTAATTTTGTTCCCGAATAGATGATATTTTCCATCTCATGTAGTAAATCTTCTTTACTAATTCCCTGGCCTCTGGCAATATCATCAAGACCAATCTTTTTGTCAACGTTGGTAATAATTGCAATTTTTCTTGCCGATTTATTAACGACCGATTTTACAACAAAATCATCGGGACGTTCAACTCCAGTTTCATCAACATATTTTTTAATTACTTCGATGTACTGCTTTCCGTATTTAATTGCTTTACCCTTATTAACACCCGAAACTTTACTCAGCTCTTCAATGGTTATAGGATATTTGAAAGCCATCTCTTCGAGTGAAGGATCCTGAAATATAATGTAAGGTGGAAGATTGAGTTGCTTACTTACTTTTTTGGTAAGCTCTTTCAGCATTTCAAAAAGAACTTCATCATATACATTTTCTACCTCTACATTCGAATCATCATCATCCATAAATTTATCAAATTTCTGGTCAACAGCAATTTCAAATTTTGTGGGTTTTTTCAAAAACGCTTCACCTTTTTCACTTAGGTTCAGTAGTCCGTAATTTTCTATATTTTTTGTAATAAATCCTTGTAGCAATAAAACCCTCAATACCGATTTCCAGTAAATCTCATCACGGTCACTTCCTTTTCCAAACACTTCGAGTTTTTGATGCCCGTTTAAGGTAACATCATGAGATTTTTTACCGATAATAACTTCAACAGCATGTTTAAGGTTATTCTTACCGTCAAACTGTTTTACAGCTGTTAACGATAGTATAGCTGCATCTTTGGCATCTTCTTTTGCTTTAGGATGACGACAATTGTCGCACATCTTATTACACTCTTTATCATTAAATTCTTCACCAAAATAAAGCAATAAAAATTTTCTTCGGCATGCAGATGTTTCAGCAAATGCTTGTGTTTCGAATATGAGTAACTCACCAATTTCCCTTTCGGCAACTGGTTTGTCTTTCATAAATTTTTCAAGCTTATCAATATCGGCCGGATTGTAAAACAACAAACATTCTCCTTCTAAACCATCTCTCCCCGAGCGACCTGTTTCTTGATAATAACCTTCGATACTTTTTGGAACATCATAATGAATAACAAACCGAACATCTGGTTTATCGATTCCCATACCAAATGCAATTGTGGCAACTATCACATCTGCATCCTCCATCAAAAATGCATCTTGATTTGCAGCACGCGTTTTTGCATCTAGCCCGGCATGATAAGGAAGAGCCTTAATTCCGTTGGCTTTTAACACTTCGGCAATTTCTTCAACCTTTTTGCGGCTTAAACAGTAAATAATACCCGACTTATGCTTTTTGGCTTTTATAAACTGAACAATTTCTTTTATTGCATCAGCTTTTTTTCCTTTTGGTCTTATTTCGTAATAAAGATTTGAGCGATTAAATGAAGATTTGAAAACAATCGCATCATTCATCTGCAAATTTTTCTGAATATCGCTCTGAACCTTAGGAGTTGCTGTGGCTGTGAGTGCCATCATCGGAACATCTTTAATCTCCTTAATCATTTGCTTTATTCTGCGGTACTCAGGGCGAAAATCGTGTCCCCACTCAGAAATACAATGAGCCTCATCAACAGCAACAAATGATATATTAATGCTTTTTAGAAAATCGATGGTTTCTTCTTTCTTAAGCGTTTCGGGAGCGATATAAAGCATTTTGGTGTTTCCAAGCGAAACATCCTTCTTTACTATAGTTATATCTGTTTTCGACAGCGATGAATTGATAAAATGGGCAACATGGTTTGTGCTAAACGCCCTTATCTGATCAACTTGATTCTTCATTAAGGCAATAAGCGGTGAAATAATGATGGCTGTTCCTGGCATAATTAAAGCAGGAAGCTGGTAACAAAGAGATTTCCCGCCACCGGTAGGCATTATAACAAACGTATCATTGCCAGATAATAAATTATTAATAATTTTCTCCTGGTCGCCTTTAAAACTGTCAAATCCGAAAAACTCCTGGAGACAATCTTTTACACTTTTATTCGCAACATTCATAACAAGTAATTAATAAGTCTGCCTGTGGTTGGTAAACTTATTGTTCAAAATTTTAAAAGGGGCACGAAGTTAATCAAAAATCGATTTTTGAAAAATTGATTTATAAAAACTTTATTTGTGCTTGAAAAGATACAAAAATTGAATTGACATTTACGTTTATTTTTTTGTATTGAAGAGGATATAAATGAATGGAAAAAAATAAAAATCATTATGCCATTATTATGGCAGGAGGCATCGGTACTAGGTTTTGGCCATATAGCCGAAGTTCTTTCCCAAAGCAATTCATCGATATTCTTGGTATCGGAAAAAGTTTGCTTCAGGTAACTTATGAGCGTTTTCTGAAAAATTTTGAGAAAGACAATATCTATATTATTGCCAATCAAGCCTATTTCGACCTGATAAAACAGCAAATTCCGGATATTAAAGATGATTGCGTTTTGTGCGAACCGATTGCCAAAAATACTGCTGCTTGTATTGCTTATGCATCTCATAAAATTCAAAAAGCCAATACACATGCCGTTTGCGTGGTTGCTCCTTCAGATCATTTGATTATTGACGAGGATAAATTTAACGAAAACATGAACCATGCGCTTCAATATGCAAAGAAAAATGAAGCACTAATTACTTTAGGAATCAGACCAAGTCGCCCTGATACAGGCTATGGTTATATTCAGTTTATCGAAGAAAAAGATTCGACCGACAATGTGTTTAAAGTAAAAACATTTACCGAAAAACCGACCATTGAACTGGCTCAAACATTTGTTGAAAGTGGCGATTTTCTTTGGAATGCTGGTATTTTTATCTGGAGTTCATCGGCAATTAAAAACGCTTTTAAAGAGCACATGCCCGAAATGTATTCGTTGTTTAAAGATGCCTCAAAACATTTTTCTACACCTCAAGAACAAAAAGCTATTCAAGCTGTATATGAACAATGTCGCTCTATCTCTATCGATTATGGTGTGATGGAAAAAGCTTCTAATGTTTTTGTCATTCCAGCCGATTTTGGATGGTCGGATTTAGGAACGTGGACCTCTCTTTATGAAAACTCAATGCACGATGAAAACAATAATGTAATTCAAGGCAAACATGTTGTGGTTTACGACTCTAAAAATTCAATTATTGCTCAAGGAAACAAAAAGAGCAACAAATTAATCGTTGTAAAAGGGATTGATAACCTGATTATAGTTGACACACCTGATGTGCTCATGGTTTGTAATAAAAACTTCGAGCAGGAAGTGAAAGATATGGTGATGGATATTAATTTGAAGTTTGACGAGAAATATACATGAGCATTTCACCTCCATTTTTGAAACCAGGAGATAAAATTGCCATGACTGCTACGGCAAGAAAAGTATCGCGTGAAGAAATGCAACCTGCAATCGATATTTTCCAATCATGGGGACTTACTGTTTTTTTGCCCGATGAATTATTTGAAAGCGAAAATCAATTTGCCGGCAATGATGAAACACGCACAAAAAATTTACAGAAATTATTGGATGACGAAACCATAAAAGCTGTTTTTTGTGCTCGTGGTGGTTATGGTTCTGTTCGTATAATCGACCAACTTAACTTTTCTTTATTCACATCAAAACCCAAATGGATTGTGGGCTACAGCGATATTACTGTTTTACATAATCACATCAATAAAAATTTAAACATTCAAACTCTTCATGCAACAATGCCGATTAATATGCAACTTCACAATGCCGATGAAGAAAGCATTTCGTCATTAAATAAATTGCTGTTTGGAGAAAGTATTTCATATCAAATAGCTTCTCATCCATTCAATAAAAAGGGTGAAGTAAAAGCAAAATTAGTTGGCGGAAACTTATCCGTTATTTATAGTTTGCTTGGTTCAAATTCGGATATTGATACCACAGGAAAAATTTTGTTCCTCGAAGATTTAGATGAATATCTTTATCATATCGACCGAATGATGATGAACTTAAAACGCAACGGCAAATTACAAAACCTCGCAGGCATTGTTATTGGCGGAATGAGCGATATGAAAGACAATGCCATCCCGTTTGGCAAAACTGCCGAAGAAATTATTTTCAGTCATCTTAAAGATTTTAATTATCCGATTTGTTTTGGTTTTCCAGCAGGACATGAGAAGAAAAACCTTGCGTTGAAGCTAGGTTCGGAAGTTTTACTTAAAGTCGAAAATGCATTTTCACAATTATCATTTCAATAAAAAAATTAAATAAAATTTACCATGAGTCATAATGCGATTATAGAATGTGTGCCTAATTTTAGTGAAGGCTGCGACATGAATATCATCAAACAAATTACGGATGAAGTTGAAAAAATTGATGGCGTAAAATTATTGGATGTTGATGCCGGAAAAGCCACAAACCGAACAGTTGTAACATTCGTTGGAAATCCTGATGCAGTTATTGAAGCTGCATTTTTTGCTATTAAAAAAGCGGGCGAAATTATCGACATGAGCAAGCATAAAGGCGAGCATCCGCGCATGGGCGCAACTGATGTTTGTCCATTGATTCCTGTGAGTGGAATTAGCATGGAAGAAACAGCCGAGTATGCAAAAAAATTAGGAAAACGTGTTGGCGAAGAATTAAATATTCCGGTTTATCTTTATGAATATGCGCAGAAAAATACCGAGCGAAATAATCTATCCATCATCAGAAATGGGGAGTATGAAGGATTTTTTGATAAGATAAAATTGCCCGAATGGAAACCAGATTTTGGTGCGGCAGTGATGAACGAAAAAGCCGGAGCAACTGTAATTGGCGCTCGCGATTTTTTAATTGCATATAATATTAATCTCAACACAAAATCTGTTCGATTAGCAAACTCGGTTGCTTTTGATGTGCGTGAAGCTGGTCGTGTAAAACGCGAAGGAAATCCTATAACAGGAAAAATTGTGAAAGATGAAAAGGGTGAAGATGTTCGTATTCCCGGCACATTAAAAGCATGTAAAGCTATTGGTTGGTACATTGAAGAATATGGCATTGCACAAATTTCGATGAACCTGACCAACTATAAAATTACTTCGGTGCACAAAGCATTTGAAGAAGTTTGCAAGAGTGCCGATAAGCGTGGAATGAGGGTTACCGGCTCGGAGTTGGTTGGATTAATTCCGCTTGATGCCATGCTTGAAGCAGGAAAATATTTTCTACAAAAACAAAAACGTTCGCTTGGTGTGAGTGAAGAAGAGTTGATTCAAATCGCAATCAAATCTTTGGGATTAGATGAGCTTGCTCCGTTCGATCCAAACAAAAAAATCATCGAATATAAATTACGTGATGCAGCAAATGAAAAATTAATTCGCATGAATTTAATTGGCTTTGCAAACGAAACAGCTTCCGAAAGTGTAGCTCCTGGTGGTGGTTCAATTAGCGCATACATGGGCAGTTTGGGTGTGTCATTGGGAACAATGGTAGCAAATATTTCGGCAGGGAAACGTGGTTGGGAAGAGCAGGTTTCTTTCTTTAGTGATTGGGCCGAAAAAGGACAAAAACTAAAAGACGATTTATTGAAATTAGTTGATGAAGACACACGTGCTTTTGATGAAATAATGAAAGCATTTGGCTTGCCAAAAAATACCGATGAAGAAAAAAAGTTGAGAAGTGAAGCCATACAAACTGCTACAAAATATGCTTGCGAAGTTCCATTGAGAACGATGTCGGCAGCTAGTAATGCGCTTGTTATGCTTGAACCGATGATTGAAAAAGGAAATCAGAATTCGGTTACCGATGCAGGTGTGGGTGTGCTTTGTGTGCATGCTGCTGTGCAAGGCGCATACATGAATGTGCTGGTAAATGCAAAAGGATTGAAAGATGAAAAATTTGCCAAACACATGATTGATGAAGCGAAACAAATTTTAGCAAAAACAAATTTGAAAGCTGACGAGTTGGTAAAAAAAGTGGAGAAGGTGATTGAGTAATAATTTTACCACAGAGGCACAGAGAACAAAAAAAGAAAATTAAAAAACTGTGCCTTTGTATCTCTGTGGTTAAAAAAACCTACTCGTAACAACCCATACTCGGTGTTGATGAATTTCGGTTACGTCCTTTTAAATCATTACTCACATTTACATTTATTCCGGCAGCTTTTACAGGAGATGTATTTTGCAAATCGTAGTCGTCTTTGTTTACATCATTAAACATCGGATCTTTATTGATGATGTTTCCATGTGTATTTAAAATGACTGCAAAATCAGTTGTCTTAATCAAACAGTTTTGAAAACTCTGATGTCCTGTAGTGTTTCCTCCCGTTGCATTATTATTTAGCGTTAACTCCTCATCCTGATTTCCGTAAATAATATTATTAATAAGCGTTGCATTAAGCGGAAAAGCTGCTATGGTATTTCCATTGATGTCTGTAAACGGAGAATTATCGAGTACAAAAGTTCGTGTTGTGCGACTAAACGTATTTCCAAAAGTTGCAAATGTGTTGTGATATAAAAAATAATCTCCACCCAACACTCCATAAAAAGTAAACTGTCCGCAATTGCTCACCAAATTATTTATACCAACCAATCTCGATGAAAAAGCAGCAATACCAATGGCATACATATTTTGAATTTTACTTTGCGAAATAACCAATTTAGGATTTTGATTGAGCGATGCCGAATCGAGTTCAATGCCTACCAACCCATTTTTAATTACTGCGCCTTTAATCACATTATCTTTGCTATCAGGAAAAAATCGTATGCCAATCCATTGTCCAGGAGTTTCGGTATAATCAGGCTCCATGCGGTCGCCTTCAAAAATCACTGGATTATCTGATGTTCCATTTACAATCAAAGTACCTGCCACCAAAAAGCATGATTTGGTGTGCGAATAAATATGCGTTCCTGCATCAATAGTGAGGGTGCAACCACTGGGAACTAGAATTGAATCATAAATTACATAAGGCAAATCTGCTGTCCAGTGCAAATTATTTGTTGCACAATCTAACACCTGATTGCGTAAGTAATTTGCCTTTCGGGCATATCCTGCAATATTTACCAATTGCATGTTTCCGTTCGTAGTAAAATCTATTTCATCAAAAACAATAAAAGGTTTTTTAGGGTCGATTGAGCCATTCGAATCAACATACATTTGTACAAAAATGATGATGCTGTCTTTTCCTCTTATCATTTTATTAACACCAGTATTTCCTGGCTTTCCGTCAATATTCAGTTTAAAAATTCCCCAAATATTTCCTTTCAATGCGATGTTCACATTTACTGCATCAGCA
>CANKGI010000004.1 GCA_947481365.1 Bacteroidota bacterium
AGCGATACCGAAAAAGATCCTCACACGCCACAATTTTTTAAAGAAGTTTTTTCGATGATGTGGCATACACGCAAAATTTATAACGGAGTGTTATATCGTCAAATTGACATTGAAGAAAGGTTTGATAAAAATTTTCCGGTATATCCAGTTGTTGATAAAATTGCAGATAGTTGGATCATAAGATTGCTTTTTGCATTTGGTTACATTGCATTTTATGTTGCTTTTGCAACACATTGGTGGATGTATCTGTTATTGCCCATTCATTTTTTGGTTGGACCAATACAAGGAGCAATTGTTAACTGGGCTGGACATAAATACGGATACCGAAATTATGATTTGAACGACCATTCGAGGAACACATTGGTGTTTGATTTTTTAATGCTTGGCGAGTTGTTTCAAAATAATCATCATCAAGCAGGAGCGCGTGCCAACTTTGCTTTTAAATGGTGGGAATTTGATCCAGTTTATCCTGTAATAAAATTGCTTGATAAAATTGGAGTGATAAAGTTGGTGAGGAATTGATGTAAATACATCTTAAATTTTATGCTGCCATTTCAACGCTATAAACATTGATGTTAAAAATGGTAATATCAGGTAAAATATAAAAGCGAATATTGTTTGTTGTTTTCTCTTTTTGATGTTATCGTATTTAAATTCAAGATAAATTTTTGAATATTTTTTATCTTTCATCAAAAGCCACCAAAAGATAATTCCCAAACTTAACATCAATAAAATCAAATAAAATTTTGGAAGAGCGGGATAATTTGTTTTTTTAACATAGAAAAAGAAAATTTCAAAAAACAGTATTAGCCAAATTGTAGTTCCTGCTAGAAACATGAAAAATGCGTTCCATTCAGGATTTTTCCTGAACTTATTTGTTCCATCAAGATATAATGCATTGTAGAAAATAAAAAAAACATATTCAATAAATCTAAACATAGAATTAGTGTTCATTAAAACTTACTCATCCAATAAACCTAAATGCGCTGCATATTTAATCAGTTCGGCTGTGTTTTTTAATTGAAGTTTATTGAGCAAATTTTTGCGATGTGTTTCAACAGTGTAATGACTGATAAAAATTTTCTCTCCAATTTCGGGAGCAGTTAAACCTTGTGCAAGTAGCTTAATAATTTCAGTTTCGCGTTTCGATAAGGTATATTTTTCCGATTCGTCTCTTGGTTTTTCTTTGATAGTAGAAAGTTGGTCATCCAATAATTTTTTCCCTTCGTGAACCATTTTTATGGCGTTCACCAATTCATTTAATCCGGTATTTTTTAGTAAATATCCTGATGCTCCGGCATGCAACAAAGCAGTCGAAAATTCTTTTGTTTTATACATGCTCAGCACTAAAACTTTTGTTTCGGGATATTGTTTTTTGATGAGAGCTGTAGCATTAATTCCATTCAGTTCAGGCATGTTGATGTCCATCAAAATCACATCAGCTTTTGTGCCTTTCATTACCTGCAATAATTCGTTTCCATTAAGTGCAATAGCAACTACCTTCATGTCGGGTTGCGAATCGAGTAAAGATTTTACGCCATCAATAAATATTCTGTGATCGTCAGCAATTATTATATTAATCATACTACCGGTATTTCAATTATAAATGTTGAACCATTTGATTTGTCCGAATCGATGTGCAATGTGCCATTCATTTTATTTACCCTCGATAACATATTTTTTATTCCAATTCCTTTTTTGTGATTTGCTATTTTAGGGTCAAATCCGGTACCATTATCACTTACAATAATACGAATCAATTCTTCAGTTTTCGAAACTTCAATGATTACTTCATTTGCATTGGCATGCTTAACAATATTAGTCATTAATTCCTGTATGATGCGGTAAATATTAATTTCGTATGAAGAAGCCATACGATTACCATCAAGGCCAAACGAACTGATAATTACTTTTAAATTACCTGATAATTCGAGGGCTTCTTTTATATCGTTAAGTGCCGGCAATAATCCGAAATTAATTAGCGTACCCGAAACCATGTTGTGCGAAATTCTTCTCACTTCATCACAAGCTTCATCAAGCATGTTTACCGTTTTATCGAATCGCTCGTTTTGTATTTCAAGAGAGGTAAATATTAATTTTATCGTTGAAAGTAAACTACCAAGTCTATCGTGCAATTCTTCACCAATACGTTTCCGTTCATCTTCTTGTCCTTCCAGCATAGCATTGATGGTTTTTATCTCTTGATTTTTCATCATGTCGCTCAATTTTTGCTGATAAATCTTTTCGTTTTTCTTCGATAATATTTTAGCATTAATTACTTTCTGACGGTAAATAAAAAAGATGAGTAAACTGATTAAAAGCAATGCACTTGCACTAATCAAAAAAATGTTTCGCTGACGGGTTGTAATTTTTATATCAGCATCTGAAAGCTCTTTGTTTTTTTCGAGAATATCAATCTTATGTCGATTTTTTTCGGTTTCGTATTTTCGCTCTAATTCGTTAATGAATTTTAACTTTTGAATGGTAATTAAACTGTCACTTAGCAAATGTGCTGATTCAATGTATGGGATGGCTTCTTTAAATTTTCCGGTTTCGGTAAGTAAATGCGCTTTTTGCTCGTAAACATATTTTAATAATGCAATGTCGTTTGATGAATCAGCAACTTGCTCAGCCTGATTGATGTTATTCAGTGCTTCATCTATTTTTTTTTGCTTTCGGTAGCAAAGTGATATTCCCACTAAATTATATGCAACTTCAATTTTTCGGTTTAACGTTTTATTTAGTTCAATCGATTTTTTGAGGTAAACGATTCCTTGGTCGTATTGTTTAAATTCATTGAAAATAGATGCGAGATTACTATATGAATCAGCAATATTTTGATTGTCGTTTATCGTTGTAAAATTTTCAATACCCTCAAAATAAAACATCATTGAGTTGTAATATTTTTCCTGACTGAAATAATAATTTCCCAATTGTAATTTACTCAGTCCAATCAATCTGATTTCACCTAAACGATTCGCAATTTTTGAGGCCTCATCGGTATAATAAAACATTTTGGTATAATCGTGAAGGCCATAATACGAACTTGAAATATTCAGCATTGTTTGACATATTCCGTTCGAATCATTTGTTTGTTTATACGATTCGAGTTCTCGCAATCTGTAATAAAACATGCTGTCAATTTTATTTTCTTTATTAAACATAAAAGCCTTTGCTCCAAAAATATTTTGCAGCACTTGATCATTGGTGTTTTTGATGTAAAGTGTTTCAATAAGTTTGATGTAATAAAGCGAACTGTCAAATTGATAACGATCGGAATAGTAGTAGGAAAAATGCTTATAAATATTTGCTAGCAGATATGAACTGTTATTTTGGCTAGCTTTAACTAGTGCAAATTTTAAAACTGTAATAGCTTTATCTGGCTTGCTGTAAAATAACGAATTCGCCTGACCAATCATTTTCATAACCACTGCACTGTCGTTAACCGCATGCAATGTTTGGTTGGTAAATATGGTTAACAACGTTAAGCCTAATGCTTTTGTAAAGCCATCAAAAAGAAAATGTATTTTTCTAAAAAGATGCATGTAGTATTAAATCAGAAATATTGATACACAATAATAATAGGTAATTTGATTATTAAAACTGCAGGTAAACAAATACCCCAAAAAGGGTATTGGTAAAACTGTTATACAAAACCTACTTTTGAATGTGTAAATATTAAAAGCATGAAACGTTTTCTGTTCCTATTACTTGTCTTACTGAATATACTTGCCACAGCGCAAAATCAGCCTCGTAAGATTGCATTGATTATTGCTATTTCTGATTATCCAGAATATTCAGGTTGGGCTAAACTAAGCTGTTTTAAAGATGTAGAGTTTATAAAACCAGCTCTCGAACATCAAGGGTTTAATCAAATAGAAATATTAACCGATTCGGATGCAACACACACTGGTATTGTGAATGCAATGAAGAAGATGACCATGTATTCTAGACCTGGTGATATCGTTTACATTCATTACTCGGGACATGGACAACAAATTTTTGATGATAATGGTGATGAACCCGATGGACTTGATGAAGCATTTGTTGCTTATGGGGCTCCATCAGATTATTACGAAGGATACAAAGGCGAAAAGCATTTACGCGATGATGAGTTCGGACAATTAATTTATGATATTAGATTAAAGTTAGGCAAAACAGGAAGTATGCTTGTTGTTGCTGATGCTTGTCATTCGGGAACAATGTCGAGAGGTATTGGTAAAAAAAGAGGAGGAAAAGCACCAATGATTCCTCCGGGATATAAAGTTAATTCTTCAACACAAAATGGATCGGGCCTAATGGCGGCCGAATTAAAAACACGTGGTCAAGGTGTTTCGCCTTCGCCCATGGTTTTATATTCCGCATCATCTTTTGATGAAGAAAATTCGGAGACACTTGATGAAAAAGGTGATGGCATAGGCTCACTCAGTTTTGCTGTAACCAAAGCATTAAGTAAATGCGGAAAAGATTATTCTTATCGTTCGTTATTTGCCGATGTATTATCAATAATGAATGATAAAGTTCCTCAGCAAACACCAATGATTGAAGGCGATCAGGATATTTCATTATTTGGCGGGAAATATATTAAGCAACAACCTTACCTCACTTTAAAAGAAATCAAGGAAAATAAAATTACAATCAATGGCGGTACTTTAATTGGAATGAATGAAGATACCAAGGTTGCCATTTACCCTGCTGGAACATTAAACACAGCCAATATTGAACCACTCGCAAAAGGCGAAATTTCAAATGCAGGGCCATACCATTCAACAATAAAACTTGAAAATCAAATTTCGCTAAAATCGGCAGCAGATTATTGGGTGTTTGTAACTGAACCAGCAATAGGAAAAGTAAATATAAAATATCGTTTTGGAGCAATCAAAAATGAAGAATTTAGACAACAGCTTGAGTTGGAAATTGGTAAAAACGAGATGGCAAAATCTGACCTAAAATCGCCAGATATCATTTTGTTTGAACAAGATAATTTTGTAAAAATGATGCGCTCCAATGATGGTGTTGTTATCGATTCGATACAATCAGCAAAAAGTGTAGATTTAATTAATATAAGTTTAAGAGCATATGCCCAAAACAAATACCTACGCGATTTAAATTCGGGTTATGCAAACGAAGTGAATTTAAAAGTGGTTCCATGTGATGAAAACGGAAACCATCTCAAAGCTGAAAATATGGAAAGTGTTATTGAATTTAAAGATGGCTCATATGCTAAAGTTAAAGTGTTTAACAAATCAAATGAACGACTATATTTTAATGTTATCGATATTCAACCTGACGGAAAAATAAATCCAATTGTACCTGCATCACAAGAGCTCACAATGAAGCATGCCGAACAATATTTTATTGAGCCAAACAGTGAAAAAGAAATTCCATTTGCTTTAAAAATATCTCCACCTTATGGCAACGAAGTGTTTAAAGTTTTTGCTTCAAACGAACCATTTAATTTAACACCATTTATTTTAAATAACGGCATGCAAACCAGAGGTGGATCAGGTATGGTAAGTAATGCGTTTAAAAAGTCGGAAGTACAATCACGTGGAGCTACAGCAAAGAAAGTTGACAAGCAAGAATTGCATACTTCAGAAATTATTTTTAAAATAGTGAAATAGTCATTTGTTTTATTAAATAATGGGATTAAATATTTCTTTAAAAATATCTAAAATATGATAGCTTTGAATGAAATATGCGTTTTTACAAAGTCAACATATCGATAGTTTTTCTCATTTTTTGTTTTACGATGCAGCATTGTTATGCGCAAAAACCTGTAAACGAAAAAGCACTTCACAAAGAAGTTAAAAAGCTTGAGAAAGAAGGTTGGGAAACATTTCCGGGTGCGCTTCCTTTGGAAGTTCAAATAACCAAATCATGGCAAAAGCAAAGTGATGCCGATGAACGTGGTAATCCTGTTTTTATTAATTCAGATGGAATTGCATTGGCAAAGTTAAAATCGGTTGCCGAAGCGCAAGCAATGGAATTTGCTAGAATAAGTATTGCCGGTATGATTGAAACTAAAATACTTTCAGTTATTGAGGCAAATCTTTCAAACACAAAACTTGCAAACGATGATGTTACCAGCCTCAATCAGATAGTACGAAATTCAAAAAATACCATCACTACAAAACTTGGCTATGTTGATCCTGTAGTAAAATTATATCGTGTTAATAAAGATGGAGATTTTGAAGTTCACGTTACGGTTTTCTATAATTTGAAACAAACATTAGATGTTGCTAAAAATGTAATTGGTAAACAAGTAGGTGATAAACTATCAGGCGAACAACTTGATAAACTTTTAACTTTAAACTAAACATACATGAATAGATTGGTAAAAATATTACTGATTTTATTAATTGTAACAAGCAGAGCATTTGCCCAAAATATTGCTATTTCTGAAGGCGAAGCACAACGTGAGCTTACTCGAAGCGAGAGTCGTGAAGCAATCGAAAAAGACTTAGAAACACAAGCAACAATAAATGCACTTGAAAAAGCATTTGGGCGAGTTGTTATACAAGGAAACAGTACCTATATCGAAAATGTATCTGATGGAAAAAAGACTGAAACAAAATCAGTTTTCAGCAGTATTGCTAACACCTTTGTTAAAGGTGAACCACTTGAAATTCTCGATAAGAAATATACCGATATCAAACACACCGTAAAAATTGATGGTAAAAAAGTTGAACTTGTTGATATCAAATGTACGATTAAAATTAAAGCTCGCGAATTACTTGAACCGCCAATTGAATTTAAATTACACACCACACCTTGTGAAGATGATTTTTTAAGGTGCGAGGCGTCAAAGTTTAAAGAAGGAGATAATTTTTATGTTTATTTTAAAACACCCGAATCAGGGTTTTTAAATGTTTATGCCGATCAGGATGGAACATCATTTAAGTTATTGCCATACGAAGGTGTAGATGCAACATACGAAAACGGAATGCCTGTAAAACCCAATATTGATTATTTGTTTTTTAGTAAAAGAAACAATGTTTTCGAAAATGTAAAATGCACGCAACTTAAATCCTATTTGGCACAAGGAAAAACATTTGAGTCGATAAGATTATTTGTCATTTTCTCAAAATATCCATTGCCACAAATGCTTACTGAGAACGGTGCAAAGGTAGTTTCAAATGAACAGGCTTACCGATTACCGGCTTCAATGAAATCAGAAGATTTTCAGAGATGGATGCAACGTGTAAAAGCATCAAATGCAAAATGTAATGTTGAGATAAAAGATATTACCATCGAAAAATGAAAAAAAGTTTTTACATATTAATTAGCATGTTTTTGTTAGGCTTTCAGGCAAGGTCGCAAACCGTTGTTTCAAATGTTATAGCCAAAAGAGAAGAAAATCGTCAAATTAGGATTACGTATGATATTACTACTTTAGATTCAACAGTTAGATATAAAATAAAGTTGTACTTCGTGCCTACAAATACCAGCGAAAAGGAATTTGAAATTTTAGATGCAGAAGGAGATGTTGGCGATAATTTTGGCAATGGAAAAGATAAAAGCATTCTATGGAATCCCTTTAAAAGCGATAAAAATTTTGTAAGTAAAGGGGCTTTTAAAATTACAGCTTTAAGGTACAAAGATGGAATGGTGTATGTTTCGATAAAATCTGATTCAAATCAAAATAAGCAAGCTGATTTTTGGATGGATAAACATGAAGTAACAAATAATCAATTCAACGAATTTGTAACAGCTACGAAATATGTTACCGAATCGGAAAAACTTGGAAAAAACTTTGTAAAAACAAAAGACGGTTGGGAGCAACAGAAAAATATTAACTGGCATTATGAATCAAATGGCGAAAAACGCAAAACAGAAATTGGAAACAAGGTGCCTGTAGTTTTTGTAACTTGGAATGATGCAACTGCTTATTGTAAATGGAAGCTAAAAAGATTGCCAAATTCATTTGAATGGGAATATTCGGCTTCGGGAGGAGTTTTTTCAAAAGGGTATCAATACAGTGGAAGTAATGAAGTACAGAGTGTGGCATGGTATCAAAAAAACAATGAAAGGAATTCTTTAAATCTTGTTGGAACTAAAGCGCCAAACGAATTATATATTTTTGATATGTCGGGAAATGTGAGTGAATGGTGTTCTGATAATTTTGATGGCAGTGCAGAAATTAGCGGAAAAAAAATTGTGAAAGGTGGTTCTGTTTTTAGTTCACAGGATGCATTAAGTTTAAAATACAGATCGCCTATGCAACCTGATAATTCATATGGAGATGTTGGTTTCAGGTGTGCTTGTTCAGTTGAAAATAAAGATAAATAATGTTATAAATATGAAAGCAATTATTTTATCAGTGCTATTTATTTTACTAAGTATATTAAATAGCAATTCGCAATCATATCAAAGTTTCAGTAACGAAATTTCCATATCACTTGCGCCTTCATTAAGCGAAAAAATTGAAAATGCAGTGATGCAAAAACTAAAAGCATGGGTGCAAAAAGATCAATTTGAAAAAACGGAAGATTTCGAAAAAAGAGTTTCCAAAGAAAGAATAGCACAGCAGCAGGTAATATTTACACAACTTGTAATTAATAATATTGCCGATAGTATGATTAACTGGAAGGAATGTACGATGGATTATGACCCCGACCACGAAACCTATAAAATAAAGGGCAAAAATCTTAATCCATTTTTGTTAAAAGTACCAAGTGGGGAAGAAGCAATAAGTTTTAAAGAGGGGGTGAATGATTTAATTTTTATGAGTCCAAAATTTACGCTTTCAGGTAATGAAACTTTTGTACTGCTCGAAGTTGAAATTAAAAATCCATTATCTGATCACACATATGTTTTAGATAAAAATGTACAAGAATATACCTCTTCACAACTCATTGTAAATATTGATAAAGTAAACCTGCAAATTCCTTCAGGACAAGGTCAACAAATAAATGAAACTGTTAATACAATTAATGTTGGTCATTCAGATGTTGACATCAATTTGCCAAAGACAAAAACCGTAAATGAAAATTCATATGCAGTTGTAATTGGCAATAAAGATTACACTAATCTGAAGAATAAGAATGTTGATTTTGCTATTAATGATGCCTTGATGATAAAAAAATATTTGATGGATGTGATGGGTTATAAAGAAGGTAATATTATTTATAAACCCAATGCAGCCAAAGGAGATTTTGAATCCATTTTTGGTAATAAAGAAAATTATAAAGGCGATTTATATAATTTGGCAAATAATCCTGAGGCCGAAATTTTTATTTATTATTCTGGGCACGGAGCTCCATCGCAATATACCAAAAAAAGTTATCTCGTACCGATAGAATGCAAGCCAAATAATATAGATTTAGGAGGTTATCCAACCGAATTGCTTTATAGTAATCTTGGGAAAATAAAATCAAAGTTTACAACAGTAATTATTGATGCTTGCTACTCAGGAAATATTTATGAAAACATAAGTCCGCTTGGAATTCCGGTTGACGAAATGCAAGTTGATATTCCAAACGGAATTGTTATTACTGCGACTTCAAGTAACCAAACTGCAAACTGGTATCCCGATCAGCAACATGGTCTTTTTACTTATTATTTTTTAAAGGCAATTCAAAACAAAGATTTTTCGGATAAAAACAAAGATGGGAATTTAACCATTGATGAATTGTATTCGACCATAAATGATAACAACAGTGGAATTCCTTATTATGCCAGATTAATTGGACAACAGCAAAATCCAAATATTAAGGGCAATGGAAAAAGTAAAGTATTAGTTAAATATTAGTATATGATTAAAAAGTTTTGTTACACTTTTATATTTTTAATTTTAGCTTCTGCCGTTTATGCGGGTAAAATTGATAAAGGGTTAAAAGCTATTTCTGAAAAAAATTACGTAAAGGCCAAAGATTATTTTGACGAAATATTAAAAGCAACGCCAGATCATCCAGGGGCAAATTTTGGTATGGCCAAATATTATTTTGCAACTGATAATCCTCAATATAATTTAGAAAAAGCATTTGAGTTTGCTTCAAAAGCCGAAGCACAAACAAAAATGATGAGAACTGAAATTAGGAAGGAAATTAAAGATGCTGGAATAAACGACAGTGATTTTGTAAAGCTTAAAAATGTAATTTCAGATGAAGCATTTTCGAAAGCAAAAAAGTTAAACACAATAGAAGCATTAAATCATTTTATTGATGTGTATAAAGAATGTGGAATGATTGGTGCCGCATCTATTAAACGAAATGAATTAGCTTTCGAACTTGCAGGAACTCAAAACACATCAGATGCTTACAAAGATTTTATGAGTAAATATCCAAACTCAAAAGAATATGATGCTGCTGCAAAAAAGTTTGATGAAAAAATTTATGAAGAAAAAACAAAACCAGGCACAGAAGAAAGTTACAAAAGTTTTTTAGCTGAATATCCCAAAAGTTCATTTACAGCAGCAGCAAAACAAAAGTACGAGCAACTGGTGTATGAAAGATATTTGAAAGAAGGAACAATTGAATCGCTTGAGAAATTTATTTCAACCTATCCAGAAAGTTCATTTTTGAAAGAGGCTAAAGAGAAGTATGACAAAATTTTGTACGAAACAAAGACGCAAAGTCATACCCTCGAATCGTACATGTTATTTATTACACAATATCCTAAAAGTGCTTATTTTACAGTAGCTGAGGAGCAAATATTTGTACTATCTACAACCGGTGAAAAAACACCAAAATTGTATATGGATTTTATTAATTCAAATCCAACAAATTCGTTTACGAAGAATGCTTGGAGCATGATTTACAACATGGAAATTAATTATTCAGATACGGCATCTTTTTCAAAATTTGTAAGTAAGTATAAAAATTATCCCGATATAAAAAATGTTGAAAAGCTCATTCAGCAGTACAGAAAATCGATGTATTGTATAAAAGGTAAAAATGGTCATTGGGGATTTATGGATGAAAATGGAAAATTATTTATCCCGTGTGTGTATGATAAGGCTGCAAATTTTAACGATGGAATGGCACTTGTTCAAATGGATGGCAAATATGGTTTTATCAATAAAGGAAATATTATGGTGATAAAACCTGTTTACGATTTTGCGCAAGATTTTAAAGGTTCATACGCTCGTGTTAGAGGAAATGGAAAATGGGGAATGATTAACAGAACGGGTGATACAGTTGTGGCCATCACTTTTGAAGATATTTCCGATTTTAATAAAGAAGGATTAGTAAAGGTTAAAAAGGGAAATAAATATGGTTTTGTAGACGCAAGAAATAGAATTGTGATTGAACCTAAATATGATGATGCAAAAGATTTTTATGAAGGTTACTGTCTAGTGAAAAAGGATGAAACATGGTTATACATTGATAAAAATGGCGCTCAAATTTATTGCATCGAATAATGCTATCAAATTATGTTTGATACTCATACTGCGATTATTTTCAGTTGAGTATTTGCATGCACAAAAACCCGAACTTGTTGTTCCTTTGGGTCACACAAGTATTATCAATAAAATAGTAAGTTCTGCCGACCATAAATATATTCTCTCTGCAAGTCGCGATAAATCTATAAAACTTTGGAGCGTTGCCGATAAAAAAGAAATCAAAACTTTTGAAGGTCATGATGATGGAGTGAATGATATTGCGATGTCGGCAAATGGAAAATTCTTTTTTTCAGCATCATCAGATGATAAAATTTTACTTTGGGATATTTCTTCAGGAAAAAATATCAAAACATATACGCATCATTCAGGTGCAGTAAATTTTATTTATGTATCAAAAAATAACAAAACTTTTATTTCATCATCAGAAGATCACTCTATTCAAATTGTAGATGTAAATACAGCAAATGTGCTTAGAAACTACAATGAACAACATTCGGTATTGCTGATTACAGAAATTTCGGAGGGTGTTTTTGCTCATTTAAATAATCACGGAGAATTATTTTTTCATCATGCAGATGATAACAATAAGGATACAAAAATATTACTGAATGATAATCTGAAATGTGCGTCAACAAACGGAAATCAAATCGTTTATATTGATGAAAGAAATCAGATCAACTGGTTCAGTTTAGCATTATTGAAGGTTGTTAAAACAGCTCAGATTGCCCAAGATTTGAAAATTAATTTTATACAGATCAATGAAAATAATAAAGCTGTCATCGCAAGTTCCAATGGTGATTTATTTTCATTTGATGAGAAGCCCGATAAATTAGGCACAATAAACACAACAATTAAAACAGGTTGTGTTTTATCAGATAATATTTTTGCTGTTGCCGGAAACAACAGAATAATTTATCGTGTAAATGCTGATGAAAAAGTAAAAAAACATGTTGCAGCATTTTTAAGTGGACATGCATTCTTTTTTAATCAGGCAGCATTTGCACCACAAAATGGAATCATTGCCATTGCAGGGAAAGACAATTCAGTTCGTACATTTAATATCAATAATAATTATAATAAGCGAATTGCTGTAGCAAAAGATGAGATGCTTTGTGTATCCATTTCACAAAATGAAAACACTTTAATTGCTGGCTCAAAAGACAAAAATATTTACATATGGAATTTTAAAAATGCAGCTATTCAAAATATTTTGTCTGGGCATGATAACTATGTAACTGATGTTTCTTTCGTTAACGATTCAGAATGTGTTTCAGCTTCAAAAGATGGTCGTTTACTTTCTTGGAATATTCCAAACGGAATTATAAAAAATACTTTTAGTGGTCATCATGGAGCAATAAATACTTGTGCTGTTTCAGATGATGGAAAATATGTTGCTTCTGGAGGTGTTGATTCAACCGTTAAATTATGGGATGTAACCTCAGGGAAACTTCTTGAAACTTTTCCCTCACAAAGAATGAATGGAAGTCAGCGGATTCGTTATTATGGTAATGCCTTCTATTCATCAGGAATGATGCCTTCAATCGTAAAAGTAGATTTGCAAAATCTTACTTCAAAAATTTATGATGCAGGTTTTAATGTGTGGGATGTTTATGCAAACGAAAATAAATTTATTACAAATGATAACGCTGGAGAAGTAACTGAATGGAATATTGAATCAAAAGAAAAGACGAAATCATTTAACGGACATAAACGACAAGTGAATGGGATTTTTAAAATGAAGAATTTTCTTATCACTTCAGGTTTCGATCAAAGCATTAGAGTTTGGAACTATGAAATGTCGAAGGAACTAGCAACGATTTATTTTATCGATACAAATGATTGGGTTGTGTTATCACCAACTGGAAGATTTGATGCCACAGCAGGTGCCATGAAGTTGATGTATTATACTGTTGGGCTTGAATGCGTTGAACTCGGACAATTAAAAGATAGATATTACGAACCGGGTTTGTTGCAAAAAGTGATGGGTGTTTCTGCTGAGGCAATGCGATCGGTTAACGATTTGAAAGAGTTAAGCATGTATCCCAAAATTGAACTTAATGTAAATAATGATGCAACTTCTCAAGCAAATAATCTCAACATCAAATTAAGAAATCAAGGTGGTGGAATTGGGAAAACACTTGTTTATATAAATGGTAAAGAGATAGCCTCGGATGCACGTGGTGGAAATGTAAAACCTGATGCTGATTCGGCAAATTTGACAATCAATATTTTAAATCATCCTTATTTACAAAATGGTGAAAATACCATTGAAGTAAAATCATATAATGCCGAAGGGTATCTAATTAGTCGTGGAGTTTCAGTAACTGTAAATCATCATTCAGATGAAAAGAAAAATGCACCTTCGTTATATTTATTATGTGTAGGAACATCTGATTATGCAGGAACAAGTATTGATTTGAAATATGCGGCAAAAGATGCAACAGATTTTTATAAAGCAGCATTAATCTCAGGTGAAAAATTATTTAACGCAGAGCGTGTTCATTCATATTTAGTAACAACCGATACTGTTGCAAATGTTCAACCTACACGTGATAACTTGAAAAAGTTATTGTCAGAAATTGCAACGCAATCAAAATCAGAAGATGTGTTGGTTGTTTATCTTTCAGGTCATGGTATTAACACAGGTGGCCCCGATGGCGATTTTTATTACCTAACAAAAGAAGCTCATGCTTCTAATGCCGAAGCATATGAGGATCCTGTAATGCGTGCTTCTGTTTCTATTTCGGCAGCTGAGTTAACCGATTATTTGAAAAAAATTCCTGCGTTAAAGCAAGTACTAATAATTGATGCATGTGCATCTGGTCGTGTTGTTGAAAATATGATGGCCAAAAGAGATATTTCTTCATCAACTGTAAGAGCACTCGAAAGAATGAAAGACAGAACAGGAATGCATATTATTACAGGTTGTGCTGCCGATGCCGTGAGTTATGAAGCTTCACGATTTGGACAGGGTTTACTAACCTATTCTTTACTTGAAGGTATTAAGGGGTTGTCTCTAAGAGAAAATCACTTTGTAGATGTAAATATGCTTTTTCAACACGCACGTGAGCGTGTGCCATTGCTAGCATCAGGAATTGGTGGCATTCAAGAGCCAAAAGTTTTTAGCCCTTATGGTGAAGAAAGTTTTGATATAGGTGAGTTAAATGATGAAGATAAAAAATCGATTCCGTTAGCACAAGCAAAACCAATGTTCATCAGAAGCACATTTATTGATATCGATCAGTCGGAAGATATTTTAAATCTAGGAACAATTATGGATAATTCAATGATGGAAGTTTCTGTCAGAGGAATTAATTCATCTATCATATTTGTTGATGTTAAAGAATTTCCAGATGCATATAAATTGAGTGGTAGCTACAAACAACAGGATGGAAAGGTTCTTCTTAAACTTAAAATTAAATCACAATCGATGGAAAAACGAATTGATATAAAAGCAAATTCGGTTAGCGATTTAAAAATTCAAATTTTAGAAGAAATTCAGAAAATAATGAGAAACTGAAATTTAGAACTATATTTATCTAACTTTTAATTTTAAACCTAAAACTAACAAGATGAAAAACATTATTTTAACATTACTTATTATTGGAACTATTTTAGTTTCTAATAATTTATTCGCTCAATCTGGCAAGTGCGAACGTAAGGTTGTTGCCAAATCAGCACTGGTTGTTACTCCTCGTGGATTTAATTCAAAAATTAAATCTGATATGAAAGAAGGCAAACGCATTTTTATGGGTAAAACATTTTTGAAAAAGAAAGCTAATGCAGCTCCCCAATGTATGATTAGCATTTCAAACGATATTGAGCAGGACGTTGATGTTTATATAGATGGTAACTACATGGGGTCAATTAAATCCTCATCAACTGGAGTTATTGAATCTCTTGCAGGATATTCGGAAGTTTATTGTGTGAGTGCCGATAAGGAAACATGCTGGACAGAAACAGGTGACTGCAAATGTACGTATGTTTTTAAGCTGGCAAAGGATTCTAAATAAATATGGTTAACTAATAGAGCATATATAAATACCTAAAAAAGGGTATTGGTGTTAAATGCATTTGTATATATTTTTGATTCGTTAAATTTTAATATGATACGTTCAATATTTGCATTAACATTTTTTGTATTTCTATTTTGTTCAGAAGAAATTTGTGCGCAAAATATCAAGTGTCAGCAAAATATTTTTCTACCGGGTACAATAAATCCTTTAAAGAAAAGAGGATTAGACTCTCATGTTAAGAAAAATTTTGTTGCAGGAAAAACAAAAATAATGCCTTCAGATAATTTGAAAATAAAAAACAAATTGACGAATGCTTGCTCTGTAAGTTTTTTAAATGTTTCAGATCAAAAAACACATATTTATATCGATAGTATTTATTGTGGAAGTATTGATGCTGGAGGAATAGGGTATATAGAATTTGAAAAAGGATATAATGATGTATATTGTATTACTGAAGATAGTAAAAAATCGTGGGTAGGTAAAGGTGGGTGCGATTGTAAATATGTTTTTCACTTAAATTAATAAATACCCGAAATAGGGTATAGGGAATAAATAAAAGCAAACTAATTTTGTCAAACAATTAAACACTAAATCAAATGAAACGTTACATTTTAATCATCCTTTTTATAGGATCAGTTTTTACATCAGAAACATTGTTTGCACAAGGAAGATGCGAACGTAAAGTAGATGCTAAATCACAAGTTGTAATTCCTACTCGTGGTAAAAATCAAAAAATTAAAGTTGATAAAAAAGGCGGAGAGCGTATGTATCTTAAAAACGCCAATATTAAAAGTCGTGGACAAATGCCAAAATGTATGGTTAGTTTAGCAAATGAAATTAATCAGGATGTTGATGTTTACATTGATGGAAACTACATGGGATCAATTAAATCTAATGTAACAGGCGTAATTGAAAGTCTTGACGGTTATTCTGAAGTATACTGTTTAAGTGCTGATAAGAAAATCAGTTGGACTGAAAATGGTGATTGCAATTGTATATACGTTTTTAAGCTAAATACAGAAGTAAGTAAATAGTTATCCCACAATAATTATTTAAATCTTTACAAATGCTATCCGAAGGATTCGGATAGCATTTTCTATTTTATAGAAAGCAAACCTCCACTAATTCTTATCAAATCTGTTTCGGCAAGCTTTGCTTCGTATTGCACAGAAGAATATCGGGATTGACTTTGAAGTAAGTTTTGCTGTGCAGTTCGTAACTCAAGTGAATTGATTACTCCAATTTTATACTGTTCGCTAGCCAGTTCGAAATTACTAGTAGCCACTTCAACATTTTCTTTTTCAAATTTTACCAGCTCGAGCGAAGTTAGATAGGTATTATACGATTGCTTAATGCTCAAATCAACCCTACTCATCGTGTCTTTTAAAACAAGATCATTTGATTGTAAATAAATTTTAGCGGCCTGCATTCGCTTATTTACATTAAAACCATTGAAAATATTCATACTTACACCTGCACCAAAATGATATCCATTACTCAAATTGGATTGCAAAAAGCCGGATTGAGATGATGAGTTTGAATAATTATAACCTGAATACAATTGAAGGTTAGGCATTCTCTCCGATTCAATTTCTTTTATACTTAATTGTGAAACCCTAGCATTTTTTTTCGCCAATAGAATTGATGAATTTTGTGACAGCGCATTTGCTCTTAGTGAATCAAATTTTAAACTTGGATTTACATCAATATTATCTGCTACGTCAAATTCTTTTGTAATATCGGCACCAATAGTTTGTAGCAAAAGTGCTTTATTATTTTTTAGGGCATTTGCTTGACGTATCATCACCGATTTATCTGTATTTAAATCTACCTGAGCATTGAGCATTTCATTTTTTGCAGCTTTACCCGAAGTATATCTGTCTTTAGCGAGTTGAAATCTTTCTTCCGATAATTTTACACTTTCAGTATTCATTTTTAAAAGTTGTTTGTTCTGTACAACATCATAATAAGCACGAATTACACGAGCAAAAATAAATTCTGATTGAAACCGAAATCTCATTTCACCGATATCCTGCAGCTCTTTTAACTTATTTCTTGAAGCAAACATTTTGAAGCCATCAAATATTGTCCAGCCTAATTCAATATTTGCTGCAAACTGATTTGATTGAGCATTGCGGCCACTTTTATCAGTACCATTTGCATACTTTTGATCAGTATTAGCAGTTTGGTTGTCTTGTAAAACAGTTCCATTTATACGAGGCATCATACCTGCATTTCCGGCATAATTATTTACACGGGCAATCTCAGCATCATTTTTTGCAACCTGTATTGAATAGTTTGTTTCAAGTGCAATTTTTAAAACATCGTTTAAAGAATATATCTGCTGAGCATATATAAATGTTGATACCGAAACGAGAAGAATTGTTATGGCTATTTTCAATTGGTTGTGTTTTAAACTAAACATGTTTCACCTCCTCTTCATTATTTTCCTTTTTGTGTTCACGTGATAAATAACTATAAATTGATGGGATAACATATAATGTTAAAAAAGCCGAAAAGAGTAATCCTCCTATAATAACAATACCCATCGACATACGACTTTTAGCACCAGCACCAAGAGCCAAAGCAATGGGTAGTGCACCCAGCATGGTAGCCAAGCTCGTCATCATAATTGGACGAAGGCGCGATACCGCAGAATCTTTAACTGCATCTATCACTTTTAATCCTTGTTCTTTTCGTTGGTTGGCAAATTCAACAATTAATATTCCATTTTTAGTAACTAACCCAATGAGCACTATAATTCCAATTTCGCCAAAAATATTGAGTGTTTGATTAAAATACCAAAGCGAAATTAAAGCACCTGCCAATGCCATTGGAACAGTGAGCATAATAATAAAAGGGTCGATAAAACTTTCGAATTGTGCTGCAAGAACTAGGTATATTAATATGAGTGCGAGAATTAGTGCAAACATTGTGTTTGAAGAACTCTCAGAAAAATCGCGTGATGGACCTGCCAAATCAGTTGTGAAAGAATCATCCAAAACTTTTTTAGCAATTTTATGCATCTCTGCAATTCCATCTCCAATTGTTTTTCCAGGTGCTAAACCGGCTTGAACTGTTGCAGCTTTATATCGATTGTAATGATACAATTGAGGCGGACTACTTTGCTCTTCAACTTTTACTAAATTATCTAATTGTACTAAATTACCTTTATCATTTCGCACGGTGAGTTCTTTCAAATCAAGTGGCTGATCACGGTTTTCACGATCTACTTGTCCCATCACCTGATATTGTTTTCCTCGCATTGTAAAATAGCCATAACGCAAATTACTGTAAGCAAGCTGCATCATCTGTGCTACACTTTGTACAGATACACCAAGAGCTTTCGCTTTATCTCTATCGATAGTTACAACAAGTTCAGGCTTGTTAAATTTAAGGTTTACATCTACACCTTGAAACACTGGATTTTTATTTACTTCCTCCATAAATTTTGGGAGATATTTTTGAATTTTTTCGAAATCCTGATTTTGTAAAATATACTGAACGGGTAATCCTGCTCTCGATCCACCCGAGCCAGTTATGGTTTGATCTTGAATAACGAATGCACGGGCATTACCATAATTACGCAAGTTGCGGGTAAGTAAATCAGCAATTTGTTGTTGCGATCTTTTTCTTAATTCGGGAGTTGTTAACATTACGCGAATAAAACCTGTGTTAACGGCTCCGCTACCTGTAAATCCTGGAGCAGTAACGGTTAGTACAATTCGTTTTTCAGGAACCGAATCAATAACCATTTTACCTACTTGGTCAACATAATTATCCATGTATTCATAAGATGCTCCTTCGGGAGCAGTAGCCTGAATACGCATCACACTTCTGTCGTCAAGTGGAGATAGCTCATTTTGAAGTAGACTTCCAATAGTAAAAATTAATCCAATCGAAACAAAAATAATAACAATTGCTAGCCATCTTTTTTTCATAAATGCTTCCAATGAATTTCGGTATGCATTATTTAATGCGATAAAAAAGGGTTCGGTAGCATCGTAAAATTTAGTATGACCTTTTTTCTTACGAGTTAATTTTACGTTCAACATTGGTGTAAGAGATAGTGACACAAATGCAGAAATAATAACAGCACCAGCCACTACAACACCAAACTCTCTAAACAATCTTCCAACAAATCCTTGTAAAAAAATGATAGGTAAAAATACAACTGCAAGTGTAATGGATGTAGATATAACAGCAAAGAATATTTCATTCGAACCTTTTATGGCGGCTTCTTTTGGAGACAAACCCTCCTCAATTTTTTTGAAAATATTTTCGGTTACAACGATACCATCGTCAACTACTAAGCCTGTTGCTAAAACAATAGCCAGCAATGTTAAAATATTGATTGAAAACCCTGCCAGATACATGATAAAGAAAGCCCCGATAAGTGAAACCGGAATATCAATTAATGGTCGAAATGCGATGAGCCAATCTCGGAAAAATAAAAATATAATGAGCACAACCAACAAGAAAGCAATGAGCAAAGTTTCTTTTACTTCTGTAATGGATGTTTTAATAAATTGTGTATTGTCGAGTGCAATATTCAATTTAATATCTTTGGGTACTTCTTTAGAAATTTGAGCAAATCGTTTATAAAATTCATCGGCAATTTCGATATAATTGGCACCGGGTTGAGGCACAATTCCCAATCCAATCATCGGTTGTCCAGATTCTTTTAAAATTGTTTCTTCATTCTCGGCACCAATAACAGCATAACCAACATCTTTCAATTTTATGGTTTGGTTATTTTCCGATTTGATAATCATGTTATTGAATTCTTCTTCTGTTGTAAAACGTCCAACAGTTTTTACAGTAAGTTCTGTATTGCTTCCTTCAATTTTACCTGCAGGTAATTCAATATTCTCTCTATTTAGTGCAGCTTGAATATCTAAAGCAGTTAAACCAAATGAAGTTAACTTTACAGGGTCGAGCCACAAACGCATGGCATATTTTTTTTGCCCCCAAACTTGTATCGTACTCACACCTGGAATGGTTTGAAGTTTTTCTAGCAAAACATTTTCTGCATAGTCATCAATTTGCAATTGATTTTTTGTGTCGCTTTGTACGGTTAATGAAATAATTGCATCAGAGTTTGCATCAGCTTTAGTAACTACTGGTGGTGCATCAATATCTAATGGGAGTTGCCTTACAGCTTGCGATACTTTATCACGCACATCATTTGCGGCTTCTTCCAAATTTGCATCTAAATTAAATTCAACTGTAATGTTGCTCGACCCAAGATTACTTGCAGATGAAATGGAACGTATTCCTGCTATTCCATTTATCGATTTTTCGAGTGGCTCTGTTATTTGCGATTCGATGATATCGGCATTTGCTCCCGAATAACTTGTACGAACTGTAATAATAGGAGGGTCAATTGAAGGAAACTCTCGTACACCTAAATAGTTATATCCTATGATGCCAAAAAGCACTATAGCAATACTCATTACAGTTGCCAGTACCGGTCGATTTATACTTGTTGTACTTAAACTCATCGATTTAGGGGATAGGATTTAGGGATTAGTGTTTAGTTTTATTGTCATTAAAAAAATTCTCATCATCAAATTTCAAATATTATTTCACCACTTTAATTTTGGCGCCATTTCTCATTTGAATCACTCCTTGCACTACAATACTGTCACCTTCTTTAATACCTTTTGTTACTTCAACATTTAAATCAGTGCGAGTTCCGATTTCAATTTTTTGTTCAACAACAGAATCGCCTTTTACTATAAAAACTTTTTGACCTTTCAAAATTGGAACGATTGATTGAGTTGGAATCATTAATGCATCCGGATTGTTTTGAAGTGTAACATTTACTTTAGCAAATGCTCCGGGTAATAATTTTCTCTCAGAATTATCACAAATAGCTCTTACCAAAATATTTCTGTTTACAGGATCAATGCGTGATTCGATTGCATAAATCTTAGCAGTAAAATCCTGATGTTGTCCTTCAACTTTAAAAATTATTTCATTTCCTTTTTTTATAAGCGGAGCATATTTTTCGGGAACAGCAAATTCAATTTTAATATGTTTTACATTTTGCAAACGAGCAATGATGTTCGAGTTGTTTACGTATGACCCTTCGCTGATACTACGTAAACCAATCAATCCGTCAAACGGTGCAACTAATTCAGTTTTCCTAATTTGTTCTTTTATCAAATCAATATCCGCTGTAGCCGAACTCAAATCAGTTGTTGATATATCATAAGTTTCCTGACTGATACCGCCTTTTGCTAATAATATTTTATTTCGGTGTTCAGTTTCTTCTTTTAATTTTTTTGTTGCAACCGCTTTGTTCAATTGTGCTTGTAAATCGGCATCATTTATTTTTATCAATAGCTGACTTTTTTTAATTTCATCACCTTCGTTAAAATTTATTTTTACAACACGACCTTGTGTTTCACAACGTAATTCAACCTCTTCTTCGGCCATAATGTTACCTACCGATTGAATAATATTTTTTAAGTCTTGTTTTTTTACAACATACACACCAACCTTCATTGCGGGCTGTGGTCCTCCGGGTTTACCCATCATAGGCTTAACATCATTTGTTTGAAACAATTTTGGTAACGCCAGTAAAACTAGAACAGCAATTATTACTGAAATCCATATCATTCGTTTTTTGCTCATTTTATTTTTTTCGTTTGATGTACTGAAATGAATAATCTTCTGATGGAAGTTCGGAAACATTAGATTGAATTCTTTCCATCATATTTAGAAATAATTCCTTTTCTTTATTATTAAACCCCTTAAATGCCTTTTTGTTTAATTCGCCAAAACCAGTACTTATTTTATTAATAAAATTATCGGCTTTTTTTGTAGCTATAATCATGTGTTCTCTTCTGTCATCAGGATTTTGAATTCGCTTAACAAGCCCTTTGTCTGATAAATAATCAATTACATGCACAATAGTGGTTTTATCTTTATGCATACAATCGGCAAGTGTTTGCTGAGAAATATGTTTATGCTTACTGATAAAATTCAAAAAGAAAAAATTTCTTTCAAGGTCAATGTCTTCAAAATGTTTATGTGCTGCACCATAATATTGCTTAGCAATAATACTCATTCTGAATGCCAGTGGAGTATCTGATAAAGATAATGGTTCAAGTACTTTTGACTTTGTTAATTTCATTCATGCAATATTAGTTGAATATTTAGATAGTTGATATGATCAACTAATATATTTTAATGCCATCAATATTGAATGAAGTGAAGAAAACTAACTCCTTATTTTTAGTTTTTGATTAACTAAAACATTAGCAATTACAAGTGCAATGATCATCAAGAATGCTCCCATAACATAAGGAGAGTGGTAGTTTAGTCCGTAAAGCAAACCTCCAATAGCTGGTCCAACAACACGTGCTAACGAACCAAATGATTGGTTTAATCCTAAAACCTGACCTTGTTCTTTTTTATCGGCAACTTGTGATAAGAGTGAAGTTATGCTAGGCGAAAGGCAGCCATTTGCAATGGCAATACAAGCTAATCCAATCATATTCACCAATAAGAAAAGTTCTTTAGGTGCGTAAGGTAACATAACCAAACCCACTGCCATAAATGCATTTCCGAAAATTAGTAATTTCTTCTCACCGAATGTTTTGTTCAACTTACCAACCAATCCACCTTGAACAATTGCTCCTAAAATACCGATGTACATAAACATGTATCCTATTTGTTTAACATCAAGTCCATACTGCTCGCGCCAAAGCAAAGCGCCTGTCATTTGCATCATGCTGAATGAAGCAACGAAAATAAAATTGATCGTAAATAATTCGCTTACAACAGGTTTCTTAAGTTCTCTAACCAAATTACTAATTGGCTTAAAAGTAAATTTTTTCAATTTATTTTTTTCTTTCAACGATTCGGGCAATAAGAAATAAGCCATGATCAAATTGATAAAACTAAATGATGCAGCTACATATCCAACCATATCAATGCCATAACTTCCTTTTAAAAAACCACCAACCGGAGGGCCGAAAATAAAACCGAGTCCAAAAGCAGCTCCAATCATTCCCATATTTTTTGCACGATTTTCAGGAGTTGTAATATCGGCAATGTAGGCTTGTGCTGCCGAGATATTTGCCGAACCTATTCCTGCTAATACACGTGATAACATAACGATGAAAAGTGTATTTGAATGTGAAAAAAGCAAATAAGCCAAACCTGTAATAGTAATGCTGAAAAGTATAACAGGTCGTCTTCCAATTCGATCACTCAATGTGCCCCACATTGGTGCAAACAAGAATGTCATCAATGAATAAACACTTGCCAATAAACCAGTTTCAAAATCAGTTGCCCCGAGTTCTTTTGAGAACGTAGGTAAAATTGGAATAACCAATCCAAAGCCCAATAAATCGATAAAAATGGTTATGAATAATACGGTAAGTGGTGATTTTTTCATGTTGGCAAATATATATTTTACTTTAATTGCCTTGTAAAATAACGAATTAAATTTCTACATTCTTTCAGTTTGAGATGAAAGATTAACTTCGCAAAACAATGAGCAATTATTTAAGAACAGATTTAGACGATACGATTTGTGCACTTGCAACAGCAGGAGGAGTAGGAGCAATTGGTGTAATTAGAGTGAGTGGAGTAAATGCAATTAAAATTGTTTCAAGTGTTTTTAAAGGAAAGAATCTTGAAAACGTTGACACTCATACTGTACATCTAGGTAAAATTTCAGATGATGAAACAGTTATTGATGAAGTTTTGGCAACTGTTTTTATTTCTCCACGATCGTATACAGGTGAAAATTCAATTGAAATAAGTTGCCATGGTTCGCCATATATCCAACATAAAATATTAGAATTACTTGTACAGAAAGGAGCACGTTTGGCAAAACCCGGTGAGTTTACTTTGCGTGCTTTCCTCAACAAAAAACTCGACTTATCACAAGCTGAAGCTGTGGCTGATTTGATTGCTTCAAATTCTGCCGAAGCGCATAAAACAGCAATGAATCAGATGCGAGGTGGTTTTTCAGAACAAATTAATTTGTTAAAGGAAAAGTTGGTCAATTTTGCATCACTCATCGAACTCGAATTAGATTTTAGCGAAGAGGATGTTGAATTTGCAAGCAAAGAAGAGTTAAAAAAATTGGTAACAAATATTCAATCACTCATTCACTCACTCATTCTCTCATTTAAATACGGAAACGCAATTCGGAATGGAATACCAACTGTAATTGCAGGAAAGCCGAATGCTGGTAAATCAACTTTACTCAATGCATTATTAAATGAAGAGCGCGCAATTGTAAGTGAGATTGCGGGAACAACTAGAGATACAATTGAAGAAGTATTAACGATTGACGGTATTAATTTCAGACTTACCGATACAGCTGGTTTACGGAAATCGATGGATACAATTGAATCGATAGGAATTGAACGTACTCAAGATAAAATAAGTAAAGCAACAATTGTTTTATACTTATTTGATGCATCAACAACTTCTGAGCAAGAATTAAATGATGAATTGAAAACATTTGAAATACACGATGCGATTATTATTCCTGTTGGAAATAAAATAGATTTACTCACACATTTACCGAATCATCAAATCATCCGATCATCAAATCAACCGGTATATATTTCCTCTCTTCGTAAAGAAAATATTCATGCGATAGTTGATGTGTTGCAAAAAGTAATACTCGAACAAAAAGTAAATTCAGACATTATCATCACCAATATCAGGCATTACGAATCACTAAAAAACACAGCTATTTCACTTGATGCTGTTTTAAATGCGATAGATCAAAAACTATCAGGCGACCTACTGGCATTCGATATTAGAAAAGCGATTTACCACTTGTCTGAAATCACAGGCGATATCACAACTGAAGACTTATTGGATAATATATTTTCTAAGTTTTGTATCGGTAAATAAAATCGAATTCGAAAATAAATCCTAATATTCTACCTCAACAATATAAACGAGCTTGCTCAGTGTTTTTACTTTTTCGGTAAGTGGTTTAGCGGCCAAAGCATTTGCAGCAGGTAATTTTACTTTTACAGGCAACGCATCTATCAGACTTTTTAAGTAACTTGTTTTGGTGCAAAGGCTTGATGTTTCGGGTATACCTTTGTTAGCTCCAATAATTCCAACTAGCGCTCCATTCTTATCAAATACCGGTCCGCCAACTGATGCTAATTGCGATGGAACATTAATTTGAAATCCGGCAATATCTCCCTGGAATCCCATTTTTGAACTTACCATTCCGTTTGTTAGTTTAACTTCATCACCTGTAGCTGCTGTCAGAGGATATGCCAAAACATAGACGTCTTTTCCGGCTTCAAGTGGAACATTATTCAATGTTATTGGGCAAGGTATTTTTATCGTTGGATCTTCAAAACTTAAAATCGCCAAGTCATTATTTTTATCCGATTGACTTAAAACAGCATTATACGTATTTCCAAAATCGCCTCTCACACCTTTTACTTTTATTGATTTTGCATTCTCGAGTATATGTAAATTAGTTACCATTAAATTTCCACTGATAAGAAAACCTGTGCATTTTGCCGATGTAGGATGAGCCAATCGTTCTTTATCAATATCAGCCTGTGTAGGGAAAACTCTTTCGAAGAAATAACTTTCGGTAATACCATCAGTGGCTTTATCTTTCTTTTCCTTTTTTACTTTAAAGCTGTTTTCATCAATAAACTCAATAGGTTTCGGAGATTGTCCGTAAAGTATGACATCGTAAGTATTGATGTAATCTCTTTTTAAAATTTGCATAAACGACATGGGATTCACCTCTCTTGAGTTATCACGTAACCAATAAGCTTTTAACATTTCGCCATCTTTTACTATAATTGTTTTACGGAGCAAAGGCATTTTTTGAGGCTCGCCATTTCCGGTTTGCTGATATGATGTGCATTTAAAAACACCTTCCACTTTATCCATTGCAAGCAGGTTGTTTTTGAAATAAGTGTAAGCTTCTTCTTCGGTTTTAAAAGTTTGAGCGAAAATGTTTGCGAATGCCGTAATCGCAATCAGTGCTAAAAATATTTTTTTGATACTCATAAAATTCTTAGTTAAAAATTTGAAGTTGCTAATTTATACTTCTTAATCAAAAATCAAATTTCTTTTTTAGAAACCTCTTAAATTGAATAATTTCTTTCTGCTTTTTTCTTTTTGTAAAATAAAATAGCAGTTGCTATAAATCCTGCCAGTATAATGTTTCCGAGTATCCAGAATATATCCATCTCATTGTTTATAGCAGACGATTGGAGCATTTTTACTTTTGGCAAGCCGGCTACATTTAACAGGTTTTTATTCGCTGTATTTTCTGATTTTTGAATATTATTGTCGGGATGAGATATATTTAATGAAGCAACATCACTTGTACTGATTGTATATTTAGCTTCATCCATCACATTTTTCTTAGCAAACGATGATAGCAAAATTGTTCTGGCAATTTGAGTTTTGTCGGTATTTTCAGAAACATACTCAACCTGATAAATGGCTTGTACACGTTGACTAATTGTAGTGTAAATCGATTCGAGAGAAGTAGATGAACTGGTGTAAAAAAATTGTCCATTTGTTGCCGTGCAAATTTCTGATAAAGTTGATTTGCCAACATCTCCCAACCCGATAATGTATACCGGAATATTTTCACTAACAGCTTTTTCAATCACATCATTTTGTGTTGATTTGGACGTGTTATCTTGTCCATCGGTTAAAACTACAAGTGCCTTAATTCCATAAGCATTTTTTAATTGCTCAATGCCCGTCATCATACCATCATACAATGCGGTTTTGCCTATGGCTTCTAAATCAGAAATTGATTTGATAATTATATTTTCATTGTGCGTTAAAGCCAATGGTTTATCAACGGTTGTGCCGAAACCTGTTAAACTGATAAAATCTTTTTGTGTATCAAAACTAGATGTAAATTGTTTGATTGCACTTTTGGCATTATCAATTGGCGATGTGTAATCATTAGGCACCACCATGTTATCATCTTTATCAATGGTAAATCGTGGTTTACCTTCTTTATCATAAAGTTGTGCATGGTCTTCATCCATTGATCCAGAGTGGTCAACAACCAAACTTACAAATACAGGAACACTTCCTGCTGATGGTTTTACTTCCGAAATAAGTTGTTGTTTTCCATCTTCGCTGATGCGAATGTTTTTTTCTGACAATCCCCAAACAGGAACTCCATTTTGTTGCTCAGCTTTAAATGAAACCGAAATTTTCGGAAAAGCATGTGCATCAATATTCAGAATGTGAATTTTTCCTGCTTCGCGTAAAGCAGTTTTTGTTGATGTTTGCGCGTTGGCGGTTAAGCACGTAATTATACATGCAGAAACCATGATTTGACTAAGAGTTTTCATGACTTGTTTAATTTTTAATTAAACGGCCACGACTAAGATTATAAATGCATCCAGATATGCGGTCTGGAAAGATGAAGATATGTTGATAGGTATAATATCGACCCTAAATTTTCTGAAATGTTATTTTTTGCCAAAATGCTGGCAGAATTAAACATCTATAGCAGTTTGAAGAGATTGAAAAATCAAGTGAAATTCATGAAATACTTCAAGTTTGCTTATTTTATAGGTGTCTGCAGAAGTGTTCAGATTTCTGAACTACTTTTATTTTCAGCAACTATTTTAATTTTCAGCATTTGAACACGGTTTTTCGCAAAAAAAATTATTAGGCAAATTGAATAAGCGGCTGAAAATCAGGATAAGCAGGAAAAGCGGTTTTTAGCTCAATACCTCGTGAAGGACCTTATTGGTGTTCATTTCTCCAAAATTACTGATGTGTTGTTTGTAATAGGTAATGAGTATTTCAAGTAATGTGGTTCGTTGTTTATTCGACAATGAAATTTGTTTTGACGATTCGAAATCACTATTTAAAATCAACGATATTTTTTCACTTAGTTCAGAATCAATTTGATGAATTGCATGCTTATCAAACATTTCGAAACAACCTTCATTTATATTTAATGAATTGGTGTTTGTGGTAAAATTTCCTTTCGGATAAAATCCTAAATACCTGGTGAGTTGTAACATGAAAAATAATGGAAAATTTGAAAGCACATCATTTTCGAAGTCTAGAATCTGTATGGTATGAAATAAAAATTCGAAGAGCGGTTTGTCTACTTGGTCTTCTTCACGAACAGTTTTATAAATCAACTCAGCCATAAATATTCCCACAGCACTTTTAAAAATATCGAAGTGCAAATTTTTCATCACAGGTTCGCATTTCAATTCTTTGATGCGATGCAAGTTTTTGTTTTCTTGTTTGTATGATTCGAGTGCAAGTAAGGTTAAAGGCTGAAGTTGCGATGGACGAATAGCACTTTTCTTTGATCTAACACCATTAATGATATAAGATTGAACACCAAAATTATCGGTATAGCATTTTAGTATGACACTGTTTTCCGAGTAATCAATAGTTCTTAAAACGATAGCCCTACATTTAATTAACGACATTTTTTATTTTTAGTAATGAGGGGGATTAAGTGATGAAGATATGAGGGTGAAAATTTGGATTCTATAAATTCCCTTCATCCCCTCATTTCTTCATTCCTTTTTCAATTGATGAATAAAATTTTTCCTGCCCAAGTATCTGTCGCATCCTGATTTGATGTGTAAACAATGTATACACCTGTTGCAGCTCGTTTACCCTGAAAATTCATGCCGGTCCAAGTTGCCATTCCACCATTTGCTGTTGTTTCGTAAACCAAGTTTCCAGCAATATCTGTAATTTTTACAACAGCATTGCTCGATAAACCACGAATAACAATTAGTCCGTGGTAATCGGGGCGAACAGGGTTAGGATAAATAATTGTGCCCTCGTGAGCATCGCCACCAAGGGTTGCAGTGCCCATATATGAGATGATTCCTTTTTCGGTAGCAAAAAATACTTCTCCCGACCGTTGATTGATTGCTATATCATACACCGCATTTGAAAGTAACGGGCTGTTGCTTTGCGTAAAGTTTTTAATAACGGTATAACCATCAGCCGATACAAGCCAAACTCCATTTTTTGTTCCAATCCATTTTCTGTTGGCATCATCAACACGTATACAATAAATTGCTTCCGACCCTAAAAAATTTGAAAATACAAGTCCTGTTTTTATAACAATTTGATGGGAATCATAATTTGCACTGTCTCTGAAAATATTTCCGGTGTTGCTAAAAATACATAATCCTTGATCGGTGCCAACCCACATTTCTCCTTTATGATCTTTTGTACAAGCAATCACAGTATTGCTAGGCATACCGCCTTTTTTTATATCTTTTTGAAGTAAACGATACGAATGGTTGGCATCACCATTTTCATTAAAAACATATATACCCGATCCTTTTGTTGAGATTATCCATTTGTAATTATTATCGTCAGTTGTAATAAATCCAAGTGCATTATCGGTTTGTTTGCCATCAATTGCCGATGGTAAAGAATATGATAACCAATTTCCATTTGCCAATCTTTCAGATATTGGGTTTAATGCACCAAAGTTGCTCACCCATAAATTTTGATTTTTGTCTAAACAAGTTCCCCCAATCCAAATGCTTTTTCCTATAAATGGTTTTAATGTACTATTGGTTGTGTCGTATACAGTTGCTTTAAAAGGAGAAGGTTCAATTTCAAAAAGTCCGTGACCAAGTGTAGATAAAAATGCATGATTCGTTTTTGTATTTACAGTTACATCAATAAAATCACGAGCGTTTTCTATCTGTGCATTTCCAGTGTTGTTATAATTATACCAATAATCATCGTATCGGTAAAACTTGCTGTTGTTGTATAATCCGGCCCAGCCAGAGCTTGTGGCAAAGCCACCGATAGAACCTCCAGCAATCCAGAGTGAATTGTCGCTAAAATTATATGCCATACGTGATGCTGTTTTTGCATACGGACCTTGAGGAGAATAATATTCGGCAACACTTCCATCAGCATTATTTTTCATTAAACCTGTGTAATAGCCTATCGTAAAAAGCTGGTCGTTGTTTGCAAGCAATGCACCATAAATACTGTTGGTGGTTGTATTATGAATGTTTCCTGTAGCATCTTCATAAATAACAGCATTAAGTGTTGATATGATTAATTTACCTTGATTGATGTTGATGCTAAGAGGATTTTGTGTGAATGGTGAAAAATTGCTGAAAGTTTTTCCGTCAGTTGATACTTGAATGGTACTGTCGATAACAGCATAAAGTTTATGATTGAAAGTTGCCAACAACGAACTTTTTGCAGAAGATAGCAACATCGACCATGAATGATAATCACTTAAATTGAAACTCTGAAGTGAAGCAACATAAATTCCATTTGGAGTACTTGCATAAATGGTGTCGCCAAAAATTTCAGTATCTAAAATATTTAACGTGCTGCCGTTTGCTCCAAGGTTAGAGTATGAATCAATGATGATTTTCTTTTTTATGTCGATTATAGCAATCCCAAAACTGCACGATAAATAAGCTTTGTTCTGATAGAAAGAAATATTGTTGATTGTTTTATCTCCAATTATTACCTGTGAAAAAATATCGCTGATGTTATAAATGTTGTTGCCTTCAATGATATCGATGTTTGCATCGGTATAAACAATGATAACATCTTTAGTAACAGGGTCACTTGCTAGGGTTTTTACTTCAACATCTGAAAGTCCGTTAACACGCGAAAGTATTTCGAAACTGTTGTCGAGTTCATTATAAGTAAAAACACCACTAGGCGATCCAACAAAAATTTTATATCCGCTTTCGCATAAACTATTGTCGTTTCCAAAAGGCAAATGAACTCTCCATCCTTCAATAGCAGGCTTATCTATTTGTGCCTGGCAAAAAAATATTGAAGAAATAACCGCAATAAAAAATAATAGCGCTTTTCTTTTTTCTGGCATTTGATGTAAACGAATATTCAACAAATATGGTATCAATTTGTAACGAACAAAAATAGAAAATAAAGGCATTGCTTTTTTTCTATTTTTGCCAACTTATTATGTGGTTAACATTCGGAAGATTTATTATCAGAAACAGATTTTGGTTACTTGTAGCGATAGGTGTGCTTACAATTATATCGGCATACGAAACAACCAAGGTTCAGCTTACTTATGATTTTGCCAAGGTTATTCCTAACGATGACCCTGATTTTATTGAATACACAAACTTCAAACAAATGTTTGGTGAAGATGGAAATGTGTTGGTGGTTGGAGTTCAAAATAAGAAATTATTTGAGAAGGATTTTTTTAACGATTGGTATAAACTATCATGTGATGTAGAAAAAATTGAGGGCGTAGAAAAAGTTATTTCTTTGGGAAATATTTATTCGTTATCAAAAAATGAAGAAAAGCATCACCTCGAGTTAACATCATTATTAAAAAAGCCATTTGATAATCAACGGGAAGTTGATTCCTTTAAAACTGTTGTTGAGTCGTTGCCATTTTATAAAGGGTTGCTTTACAATCCCGAAACCAATGTAACACTTCTTGCCATTACATTAACAAAATCAAAACTCGATTCAAAAGAGCGAATTCCACTGGTACAAAAAATTGAAGATGAATGCCGCGCATTTGGAAATAAGTATCATACCGATATTCATTTTTCGGGTTTGCCATACGTGCGAACAATTTATTCATCTAAGGTTGCCGATGAAATTAAAATATTTACGTATTTATCAATTTTAGTTACAGCTTTATTTATTTTCTTGTTTTTTAGATTCTTTTCAGCTGTAATTTTCTCATTAATCGTAGTCATTATTTCGGTGGTATGTACACTCGGAAGCATACATCTTTTTGGATATCGCATTACATTGTTAACAGGAATCATTCCTCCGTTGATGGTTATCATCGGCATACAAAATTGTATTTATCTGCTCAATGTTTATCATCAGGAGTTTCGCATACATGGCAATAAAATGCTGGCAATTATTCGCCTCATTTCAAAAAATGGATTGCCATTGTTTTTAACAAATGTGACAACAGCTGTTGGTTTTTGCGTGTTCAGTTTTTCGGGCTCGGCAATTCTTGATCAGTTTTCGGTAATATCGGGTGTAAACATCATGTTGGTTTATATTATCTCCTTAATTTTTATTCCGATAGCTTACAGTTATTTACCCCCACCAAAATTAGAACACACCAAACACCTTGATGGTATTGGGCTTAACAAGGCAATGGAACTTTGCAACAAGTTGGTTTATAACAACCGAAAAAGTATTTATGTCATTACCATTTTATTGTGTGTGGTTTCGGTTTGGGGGTCGTTTAAAGTTCGATCACTTGGTTATGTGGTTGATGATTTGCCGCATCGTGACCCAGTTTACACTGATTTAAAATTTTTTGAAAAAAACTTGAAAGGGGTTTTGCCTTTTGAAATTCGGATTGATACAAAAAAAGATGGAGGAGTAAAAGATTATGCCACACTCCAAAAAATGAATAAACTTCAGAAAGAACTTGCCGATTTTCCTGAGTTTTCGAAAGCAGTAAGTGTTGTTGATTTTTTAAAATTTGCCAATCAGGGATATAATGGAGGTGATCCTAAATTTTACATTATTCCGAATGTTCTCGAGATTAGTGATATCATTTCGTATTTGCCCAAACAAGAACCTGGTAAAAAAGGATTATTAAAATCGATGATTGACAGTAATTATAGGTACGCACGCATCAGTATTCAAATGGCCGATATTGGTTCGGAAGAAATGAAAGTTTTAAACGCAAAGGTGCAGACAAAAATTGATGCCATTTTCCCTAAAGAGAAATACGATGTAAAAATAACGGGTACAAGTCTGATATTTTTAAAAGGAAACGATTACCTCGTGCAAAATTTATTGCAAAGTATGATTGCTGCGTTAGTTATCATTTCACTCATGATGGCATTCTTGTTTTTTAGTTGGAAAATGGTGCTCATTTCATTGGTCCCGAATATCGTTCCATTACTCATGACACTAGGAATAATGGGATTCTTCGACATTCGATTGAAACCTTCAACCATTATTATTTTTAGTATTGCTTACGGAATTGTTGTTGATTTTACCATTCATTACCTGGCAAAATACAGACATGCTTTACAAAAAAATAATTGGAACATGGCACTTGCAATTCCTCAATCATTGCGTGAAGCCGGACCAAGTATTATTTATACTGCTGTAGCATTGTTTTTTGGTTTTATCATTTTTGCAGCTTCCAATTTTGGAGGCACAGTTGCGCTTGGAGTACTCACCTCGCTTTCGCTCATATTTGGTATGCTGATGAATTTATTGCTGCTTCCGGCATTACTGCTATCATTGGAAAAACGTATTAATGCCAAGAAAGAATTCGAAACATCGTTTGTAGATATTGAACCCGAGGCTGGAGAGTAGATTTCTTCTCTTCATACTTATCTCTTTCATTTCTAACCAACAACTTCTATTTTCGCACACTTTTACAATGAGAGATTTATAGAATGTGTGAATCATACTCACTAATTCTATCCTCGCTCATTCACTCATAATTTTTAAAATGACAAAGTACAAAGAATATAAAAAACTTGATTTTCCTGCATTTGAAGAGGAAGTGTTAAAGTTTTGGAAAGAGCAAAATGTGTTTGAAGAAAGTGTTTCATCACGCGAAGGAAATCCATCTTTTGTTTTTTACGAAGGTCCGCCAAGTGCAAACGGAATGCCGGGTATTCATCATGTGATGGCACGTGCCGTTAAAGATATTTTTTGTAGATATAAAACATTACAAGGTTTTCAGGTAAAACGTAAAGGTGGCTGGGATACACACGGATTGCCAATTGAATTACAGGTTGAAAAGCGTTTAGGAATTACAAAAGACGACAT
>CANKGI010000005.1 GCA_947481365.1 Bacteroidota bacterium
GTGCACTACTTGATTATTAAGCTGCGGTTGTGATAATCTAAAAACTACAGGCATCGTATAGCTAACATTCATAGGTTTACCATTTTGTTTCCCAGGAATCCAGTCAGGCATCTGTTTGACAATTCTAATGGCTTCTTCTTCTAAGCCCCAACCTTTATGTGTAAGTGCTTCAACATTTGAAATTTTCCCTTGTTTATTAATGATGAACTGAACAACTACTTTTCCTTCAATACTATTTTCACAAGCACTTTCAGGGTAACAAATATTATCATTTATAAATTTTACTCTTGCTTCTTCACCATACTGAAATTGGGGCATTTCTTCAGCATATGTTACAATTGTATCTTCAATTCTTGCAGTAGAACATCCATCTGACTTTTGTGCCTTCAAAAAAGAAACAGTTGAAATCAAAATAAATGCAACGAAGAATATCTTTTTCATAGAAAAAAATTGCTTACTCAAACATAAGAAATTAATATTTTAAGCTTTGAATATTTTTTATAAAAGAATAATATACCGCACCTACGGAGCTCTTATAAAATATGTAATGTAAATTAGCTATTAAGTTTAATCCCCTAGGGGGATATTTTTGCTGATAACTTTATCCGTAGGAGTTATATGGTAATAGAAACCAATAAGAATAATACAGAAAGCTCCGTAGGAGCGAAACAGAAAATCCACATCGTTACATGTATTGATAACACAACACATGTTAATTGTTCAGATAATCTTCTTCTTCATTCCCTGAACTTTTTGCAAATGGAACAAAAATAAAACTTGCCAATTTTTCGGTTGCCAGCATCACACACATAAATTTCTTCGGGTCTTTATAGGCTTTTATAAAATCATTTTTCTTTGTTTCAAGAATTAATTTTGTCTCCACCATTTCGTCAATAGTTGTGGCATATACATTATAAGTTCCTGCCATATCATTTTTATCAATGATGAGTTCGCCAATTTTAACATCGTGCTCGGTAGCAATAAATACAGGGTATTCGGTAAATCCTTCTGCAATCATATCAGCCGAAACTTCTTTGATCATTTCATCATAAATTTTCAAATCGGCTTTCAGACTTTCTATTATTTTTTTAAATTCTTCTTCGCTCATTTTATAAATATTCTAAATTTCTATTCTGCGATTATCAGCGCAATCTGCGGGAAATAATTTTACTTCAATTCTAATAAAGCAATATTTTCTACATGATGTGTGTGCGGAAACATATCAACCGGTTGCACTTTTGTTACCGAATACAATTCGCTCATCAATGCAATATCTCGTGCTTGCGTGGCAGGATTACAACTGATATACACAATTTTCTTGGCTTTCATTTCAAGTAATTTTGCAATCACACTTTCAATCATTCCGGCACGAGGTGGGTCGGTAATAATTACATCAGGTTTGCCATGTGTTGCAATAAATTCATCATTCAACACATCTTTCATATCGCCAGCAAAAAATTTGGTATTGGTAATATTATTCATCTCCGAATTTATTTTTGCATCGGCAATGGCCTGCACCACATATTCAATTCCAATAACTTGCTTTGATTGATGCGCCACAAAATTGGCAATCGTGCCTACACCGGTATATAAATCGTAAACTAGCTCGTTGCCTGTTAATCCTGCAAACTCGCGCGCTTTCGAATACAATTGCAATGTTTGTTTGCTGTTGGTTTGAAAAAATGAACTCGCCCCAATTTTAAAAACCAAATCTTCTAGTTTTTCTTTGATGTGATCATTTCCCGAATAAACAACGGGCACTAAATCACCCACAGTGTCATTCATTTTTCCATTGATGATATACATCAGCGAAGTAATCTCCGGAAATTTATTTTTGAGAAAACTCATCAGCATTTCTCTTTGCTCAACTATGTCTTCTTTAAAAACAACAATCAGCATCAACTCTCCCATCACCGAATTACGAATAATGATATTTCGTAAAAATCCTTCTTGCGAATGCGCATTGAAAAATGGAAAATGATGTTCGATGGCAAATTGCTTAATCGATAAACGTATGGCATTTGAAGGATCAGGTTGAAGGTAACAATGCTCCACATCGAGCACTTTATCAAATCGTCCGGGAATATGAAACCCTAAGCCAAAATGCTCATTTTCATCCATCGATTCTTTATCACTCACTGCTGTAAGCCATTTACGATCGGTAAAAGTATACTCCAATTTATTGCGATAATACTGTGTATCAACTGAGCCTAAAATAGGTTCAAATTCGGGGAAAGGAAATTTTCCGATACGCTGAAATGCATCAAAAACTTGTTGCTGTTTGTATTTAAGTTGAGATACATAACTCATGTGTTGCCACTTACAACCACCACAGGTTCCGAAGTGCGAACAAAAAGGTTCTACTCTGTCGGGAGAAGGTTGAATAATTTTTTCAATTCGTGCAAAACTGAAACTTTTCTTTGATGAAGTTACATTTAAATCAACAACATCTCCTGGTGCTGCAAAATCAACAAGAATAACTTTCTCATCATGTCGGGCTACGCTTTTCCCTTCGCTTCCGGCATTAATGATGGTAATATTTTGTAGGGTGTAAGGCTTGAATTTACGTTTTCGCATGTTAGCTTTTAGCTGTTAGCATTTAGCTTTCAGCAATATTTATCTGGCGAAAATAAGTTGAAAAAAGTTAGGAAGAAATTGATTTCAAAAAATGTTGTTATACAATATTAACTTCAGGGTTGATGGTTACTCCAAATTTTTCTTGAACTGATTTCTGAATATCCATTGCCAAACTCCAGATTTCGTTGCCCGTTGCACCACCGTAATTTACCAGCACCAATGCCTGATCTTTGTGGGCACCTGTATTACCAACCTGTTTCCCTTTCCAGCCACATTGCTCAATTAGCCATCCTGCAGCTAATTTTATATTTCCTGATGCTACAGGATAACCTACAATTTGGGGAAATTGAGATTTAAGTTTTAGAAATTGCGCTTCCGATATTTCTGGATTCTTAAAAAAACTACCTGCGTTTCCTAAAATGAGTGGGTCGGGTAATTTTGATTTACGAATAGCGATAACAGCATCACTTACATCTTTTATACTGGGATTGCTCACCCCATTTTTCTCTAACATTTGCTGAATGGCACCATATGAAATGTTGAGTTTTGGATTTTTGCTCAACTTAAATGTTACCGAAACAATGATGTATTTTCCTTTGGCTTCATTTTTAAAAATGCTCTCGCGATAGCCAAATTTACATTGCTCATTGGTAAACGAAATAATTTCACCTGATTCAATCTCTAAAGCTTCAAGCGCATCAAAAGTGTCTTTTATCTCGGCACCATATGCTCCAATATTTTGCATAGGTGCTGCGCCAACATATCCAGGAATGAGAGAAAGATTTTCTAATCCGGCATAACCATTTCCGATGCAATACAACACAAACTCATGCCACACTTCACCTGCCATTGATTTTACCCAAACAAAGTCAGTATCTTCTTTTATCTTTTCAATACCTTTTATTGTATTTTTGATAACCATCCCATCAAAATCTTTTGTTATCAAAATATTACTTCCTCCGCCAATAACTAAAAATTTACGCTCAGTTAAATTAAAGCTACCAACCAGTACAACCAATTCTTCAACTTTTGATATTTCTACAAACTCTTTAGCATATGCATCGATGCCAAAAGTATTACGGTGCTTAAGTGAAATGTTTTGCTGAATAAACATAGTGGGCAAATAAATAAAAGAGTTTTAAAATGCAATGCTTATTTTTCGAACATTATATTTGCAAACGTGAGTAATTTTTTAAAACATTACATTTTACTTATCAAGCGAATAAGCCTTGCTTATTGCATAATGTTTATTTCGCGACTGTTATTTTTCGTTTTCAACTTCTCCTATTTTGGGCATTATGGAGTTGAACAAATCTTTCGTTCGTTCTTTTTCGGCTTGCTTTTCGACACTTCATCGCTCGTATATTTTAATGCACTATTTATTTTGTTGCACATTCTTCCGTTTCATTTCCGAGAAAATAATTCGTATCAAACAACACTAAAAGTACTATTTGTATCAATAAACGCCATTGCACTTTTACTCAATTTAATTGATATCGGTTATTTCCCGTTTAGCGGTAAACGAACCGGATTAGAGCTCAGTGGAATGAAAGGCGATATCCTTCCTCATGTTGTAAACTATATCAGCAGTTTTTGGTATCTCACCCTCATATTGATTTTTTTAATTTGGGTAATCTATCAATGTTATCCTATTGCAAAACCTGAAAATCTTAAAAATAAAAAATCAAAAAACATACTTCTTGAAATTTTCGTGATGATTCTTTTTATTGGATTATCAGTTCTTGGAGCACGTGGTGGATGGAACCTTAAGCCACTTGGAACTTTTGATGCTGCAAGGTTTGTGCGAACAGAAATGGTTGCACTTACACTGAATACGCCTTTTCAAATGATTAATACGATACAACAAGTTGGCGTTTCGGAGAAAAATTATTTACCTGATGATATTGCAAAAAAATATTTTAACCCAGTTCATCAACCTCTATTCAATACCGATAGAAATTCTAAACCCAATATCGTTCTTATTATTGTTGAAAGTTTAGGAAAAGAAGATGTTGGTTTTTATAACAATGGCGAAGGATTCACTCCTTTTCTAGATTCGTTGATGAAAAAAAGTATTGTTTACCAACATGCATATGCCAACGGTAAACGTTCAATTGAAGGATTACCATCAATAATTGCATCAATGCCTTCGTTGATGGAAAACGATTACATGAATAGTTACTACCAATCAAATAAATTAAGTAGCGCAGGTAATTATTTACAACAAACGGGATACGATGCATCTTTTTATCATGGTGGTATTAACGGAACAATGAGTTTTAACAATTTTGTGGCGGTAACAAATGGCGGAAAATATTTCGGCAAGAATGAATACCCCAATCAAAATGATTATGATGGAAACTGGGGAATTTATGACGAACCTTATTTACAATATTTTGCAAACGAATTAGCCCATAAACCACAACCATTTTTGTCTACAGTATTTACGCTTTCTTCACATCATCCATATAATATACCTGATGATAAGAAGAATTTATTTATAGAAGGAAAATTGCCAATACATAAAGCAATCCGGTATACCGATTATTCATTAAAAAGATTTTTCGAAACTGCACAAAAAATGCCATGGTTTAACAATACTGTTTTTATCATTACAGCCGACCACTCGGCCGAAAATGAAAAACCACGATACCAAACTTTTAATGGAATGTTTGAAATCCCATTAGTTATTTATTCGCCATTATTTAATCAAAACGAAATAACCGAAAATACTGAAACAGCTCAGCAAATTGATATTCTACCTATCATTTTAAAATATGCACAGTACAATAAAAAATATTTCAGTTTCGGAAATGCAGAAAATAAAAAGTCTTTTGCCATTCAACATTTCGGAAATGTATACCAACTCATTTGCTGGCCATACGTCTATCTATTTACAGAAGATAATGGATTTGGATTATTTAATCTTTCGTCTGATCCGTTATCAAATAAAAATTTATATAATGACCCCTTATTGAATAAAACGAAACTTGAAATGGATACAATTATCAAAAGTGTAATACAACAATACAACCACTCACTAATTACCAATTCAACATTTATTCCATAGCTTTTAATTCGGCTTTGAGCTTTTGCGTTAAACTATTTACAACGAGTTCGTATGAGTGGTCAACGAGTTTCAAAATCTCTTTATCATTTAAATCGAGATGATAAGTTATGGTGTTCCAGTGTTGTTTATTCATATGATACCCTGGCTTCACAGCTTCATACTCGGCACGAAGTTCAATAGCTTTTTCTGGGTCGCATTTTAAATTGCAGTTATCGGGTTCCGAAAATGAAGTGAGCGCAAACATCTTTCCCATTACTTTAAATACAAGCGTATCTTCACCAAACGGAAATGTTTCTTCCACACCATTTTTTCTCAAACAATATTCTCTGATAATTTCAATATTCATTTTTCATCGATTGATAAAAATCCACATAAAACCAAATCAGCATTCCGATTTGCGAGAGTGCCATAGAACAAAGTGCCCCTTCGATACCAAAAGGTTTAATGAGTAAAAAACTAGCTATTGCATTGATAACAATTCCTGAAGAATTTATCAGTATCACTTTTGTGATTTTATTCTCGCCAAAAAAATAAAATGCCACCGGAGTGTACCAAAATACAGGCATGATACAAACAAAACTGATGAAATAAACTGTTATCGAAAAATCGATATGATAGAAATATTTGATAACCGCAAACTCCAATAAAATGACCGACAAAGAAATCAATATTCCTATTTGGTAAAATTGCTTGATGAAGTTTTTTAAACCGTCTTTACTAATTCTGAAAACATTTTTTGCATATGGATAAATAATAAACGAAGCCGCTGAAGCGCCCATCAAAATAAGACTTGTTACGATTCCGTATTTAGCCAGTTCTATTTTATCCAACAATAAATTTACAGCCATAGCATCGGTTTTTGTTTGTACAACTCCGGTAAAACCAAGCAACATAAAACCCATCGAACTTTTAATCATATTGATTGAAAAACCCCTTGCAAAAAATTTCCTGTAAAAAAAGGATGAGATCATTGTTCTTAAAAAATAACCGAGAGTTATCAGAAATAAAATGTCTTCAAAAATCAAATCCTTATTAAAAATGCAAATCATTACACTTGAAGTAAGAACAGCCAACTCTGAAATCATTAATGGTATAAATTTCTTTTCGAATGAGGCTATTGATTCAAACGATTGCTGAATATGTCTCAGAAAAATCCAAATGATAAGATACATGACTCCTTGCAAGTGAATAAACAACAACACAAAAAGTAAAGCAGGAATGACCAACAAAACCGAACGAGTGTTAAACGATTCGCTCCAAATATTTTTTAATTGCGATGGTGATTTACTAAACTCTCGTAGTAAAAATTCTTTATTACCCCAAATGGTAAATGTTGTAACTACATAATAAATAATTTGAAGTTCAACGATATTACCCCACCATGCTGTTTGATAAAAACGGATGATCAGAAATGAATTCAGAATGTTGGATAATCCGGGAAGAGAAAGAAAAACTGCGTTTCCTAAAACTGGTTTGATACGATTAAAAAGTTTTTCTCCTAGAAACAAATGCTTTTATAATTTAATAAAGCGATATCCAAGCGTAAAAATAAACATGCTCGAACGAGAAGAATAATTTAACGATGAAATTGTAGGCGATGAATTACTTACAACAACTTTTGCAGCATCGGTAATTCCGGTATCATAACGTACATCGAGCGATAACTTCCAGATATCAATACCTGCGCCTGCCTGAAGTCCCAACACAAAACTATTTACCGAAGAGTTGTTGGTATAAGTTGCCAAACTCGATGCGGTTTCGTTGCCCATTGCAAATTGAAAAACCGGACCGGCATTCACTCTGAAAAATTTAAAAAATTGCTTTCCTGCTAATACGGGAACATCTATGTAATGAATGGTATTGCTCGCAACTGTTTGTCCTAAATAATTTTGAATATCGCCACCACGTTGTGTGTAGTTAACTTCGGGCATAACAAAAAAACCAAGAAATTTAAATTTAGTATATAAACCTCCAGTAAAACCAGTAATGGTATTTGCACCGCCAAAATCGGCAAAGTTTTTCACCATCGAACTTCTGGATATTCCTGCATGTACACCTAAATCAAATTCCTGACTTTTTGCAGTTGAGATAAAAATGGTAAGCGCTGATAAAAGAAATAACTTTTTCATGTTGTTATATATTTAAGTACTCAAAAATACAAAAGCGCCTGCAATAATTTTGCAGACGCTTTGAATAATTTATCATCAATTATTGTTTGGTAAATATGAATATTTTTTACCAAGCTCAAGTTGTGTTTGCAAAAAATTATTTGGGTATTCAACTTTTACATCAACCATTTTATCACCGTTCATCACTGGTGTTAACTTAGGTTGAATAAATCCTTTGTATGGTGCAACATTTAATTTAGCAAAACGATCTTTCACTTCTTTCAATAAATCTTGATCAACTTTTACTCCGTAACCTTCAACTAAAGCAGTTGCTGCAGCATAATCACCTTCTGATTTTATTCGTTGAATTTCTTTAAGCAAAGCACCAAAAAGTTCTCTGAGTTTATCGTAGTTATTTATTTTCACAAATGTTTTTCCGTCTTTCTTCACAAACTCTATCACGTTATCTTTCTTACCCATTTCGTATGCCCATTTTGCATTAAGCTGACGATTTCTCATGTGTGCTTCTTCTAAATTTTCGCCAATTTTCAAACGTGTTAATTGTGTAATCAAACCATTGCGTATGTAATTTTCAAATTCGGTTTTACCCACTTCAAGCGAAGGCATCACGCCCATTTCAACAAGCTTCGGATCGAGTATATAATATAGCGCAACCAAATCAGCACGTGCTTCTTCCAAAGTGCTTGCATAATTTTTTAATGTTTGATCGGGATCACCTATTCCTTTGTTAATTTTTCCTGAAGCATGTCCGATAACCTCATGCATATCGGTATGTAAATCTCCGGCAAGTGAGCCAAAATCGGTATTGCGTTTTATTTCTTCCTCGGTTAAAGCAAATTCTTTAAGCATCGGACTTTTTGCAGCAACCACATTATACGAGTGAACAACATTTCCGAGTGAAACAGATTTTGAACCATGTTTCTGACGAACCCAATTTGAGTTTGGAAGATTGATTCCGATTGGTGTTGATTGTGCACTGGCACCTGCTTCCTGAACAACAGTAATTACTTTGGCTGTAATTCCTTTTACAGTTTCTTTCTTGTGCTCTTTCATGATTGGAGAATGGTCTTCAAACCACTGTGCTTCATCGGCAATTTTTTTAATACGTTTGGTAGCTTCCATATCTCTGATCGAAACAACCGATTCGTATGTTGCACGTTTTCCTATGGCATCATCGTATACTTCAATAAATCCATTAACCACATCAATTCTCGAATCAACATCAGCAACCCATGCAATGTTGTATTCATCCCATTTTTTTAAATCGCCTGTTTTATAAAACTCAACAAGCAATAGAAGTGCCTGTTTTTGTTTGTCGTTTTCGGCAACGGTAATGGCTTTCTCTAACCAAAAAACAATTTTCTCAATTGCATTTGAATACATCCCTCCAACTTTCCAAACCTTCTCTTCAATTTTATTATTTTGTTTCAAAAGTTTCGAATTCAATCCCCATGAAACCGATTCAAAATCATCTTTCTTAGTTAATGCTGCGTAATAATCTTCCACTTCTTTTTGCGATACGCCTTCGTAAAAATTATTTGCCGAAGCCTTAACATTATCAATACCTGGAGCGAGGTTAACTTTTTTCACATCAATGTTTGCATCAAAAATAACTGGCTTCATTAAAGCTAAAAATTCATCCACCGATTTTCCATCGAGTGGAAGATTCTTTGCATCAGCACTTTTTACCAAACCCTTAAAATATTCGAAACTGCACTCGGGTACAAATTTGATATTTGAATAATGATGATGAACTCCGTTTGAAAAGAAAAAGCGCTTCGCATATTCTTCAAATTTTGTCCACTCGGCATCATTTGCATCATGCTTAGTATTTGATTCGTAAATGGCTTCAATTGTTCTGCGAACTATTAAATTGTTTTTATTGTTTTGATCATAAATAATATCACGACCACAATTTGCTGCTTCGTATAAATAATAACTGAGTTCCTTTTGCTGAGGAGTAAGCTCTTCAAAGCCCGGAATCTCGTAACGTAAAACTTGCAAATCGGCAAATCGATCGCATTCTACTTCAAAATTGGATGCCCCTTCACCTGCTTTAGTTTTGTGATCACTTTTGCAACTATACATCATTGTTGTTGCACCAATTGCTGTTATCATCATGATTTTTGAAATTTTCATATTGTATGATTTTTTTAATTTTCGCATAGCAAAACAACATCATAATAGCTGTAATTCAAAATAGCAGTAGTTTCAATTAAAGAAATATGTTTGCGATGTGAATGATGAAAACCTAAAATCTTTCCTGAATAGCAGAGTTAAAATGTATAATCGTGTTTCGTTTATCGATAATGATCCGATTTGTATTCCGCATCTCTTTACTAAAAAACAAGACATTGAAATCATGGGATTTTTTGCTGCCGTTTTTGCATGGGGACAACGCGTAACCATTATCAATAAATGTAAAGAGTTGATAGAAAGAATGGATAAATCACCGCATGATTTTGTGTTGAATCACTCGTCAAAAGATTTAAAAAATTTGATTGGTTTTAAGCACCGTACTTTTAACGACACTGATTTGTTGTATTTTATTTTCTTTTTCAAACAATGGTATTCAAAACACAAATCACTCGAAGAAGCATTTTCTAATCATATTTTACCAAAAGATAAAACTGTTGAAAATGGTTTGATTGGTTTTAGAAATACTTTTTTTTCGTTTGATGATGTTCCTCAAAGAACATTCAAACATGTTTCGTCACCGCTTCAAAATTCGGCATGTAAGAGAATCAATATGTATTTGAGGTGGATGGTTAGAAAAGACAATTGTGGCGTTGATTTTGGTTTGTGGAACAACATTAAACCATCACAATTAATTTGTCCGCTCGACTTACATGTTCATCGAGTTGCACTTAAGTTAAATATATTAGAACGAGAACAAAGCGATTGGAAAGCAGCAATTGAACTAACCGAAAACCTTAGAAAAATGGATGCAAAAGATCCGGTGAAATATGATTTTGCTTTATTTGGTTTAGGTATTGAAGAAAAGTTTTAATCCAATTGTTTTAAATGTTTTCTCAATGTAATTGTTTTACTAATTACATGCATAAATAATAGTACAGGCCAAATTATTGCCGATTTGTTGGAGTAATTAATTAAAATCAAACTGGTGATTACGCCAATATTAAAGGCAGCAACCACAATATAAATAATTTGAAAACTCAAACTGTTTGTTTTTACAATTGATAAAATAATAAAAACCAAAAGTAAAAGCACCGAAATAATTGAAGTAATATATACAATGTTCATATTTGCGAAATAAAATCGAATCAAATTTATGCATTACAAAGTATCAATATCAAATCCAACTGAACATTTTGTTAAACTCGAATGGACCATCGAATACATTCATCAAGATATGATTCATCTTCAATTACCTGCTTGGCGACCCGGCAGATATGAGCTTCAGAACTTTGCAAAGAACATCAGGTGTTTTGAAATTAAAGACGAAAAAAATAATTTAGTTCCCTATAAAAAAATAACAAAAGATTGTTGGGAGGTTGATACTAAAAGCAAAAACAAACTTTTTATATCATACGAATATTATGCAAACCAGTATGATGCCGGGGCTTGTTATGCAGATGAAAACCAACTATACATCAATCCGGTTCATTGTTTTATGTATGTAGTAGGCAGAATGGATGAGCATTATACAATTGAATTATTAGTCCCTGAAAATTATCAAATTGCTTGTCAATTGCCGATTGATGGAAAAGTAATTTCTTCTGAAAATTTTGACGAACTGGCTGATAGTCCTTTCATAGCTAGTGCTACCATACAGCATCATTCTTTTAAAGTTTCCGATACATTAATGCACTTCTGGATTCAAGGAGCTCATACACTAGATTTAAAACGTTTGGAAACAGACACCATAAAATACACCCAAAAACAAATTAAAATTTTTGGAGAACTTCCGTGCAAGGATTACCATTTTTTATATCATATTTTAGATAAACCTGGCAGACATGGAGTTGAGCATGCCGAGTCAACAGTGATTACTTTAGGAAAAAATCTGGAGCAATCAGATGAGGATTTTTACAACGATTTGCTTGCTATCAGTTCGCATGAATTATTTCATTTGTGGAATATAAAAAGAATAAGACCTGTTGAAATGTTGCCTTATGATTTTACAAAAGAAAACTACTCCACGCTTGGATATGTATATGAAGGCGTTACAACTTATTATGGCGATTTGATGCTGCTTAGAAGCGGTGTTTGGAGTTGGGAGCAATATGGTAAGAGTTTTTCGAACGATTTGAAACGACACGTTGATAACCCTGGACGATTTAATTATTCGGTAGCAGAATCGTCATTTGATACTTGGCTTGATGGTTATGTAGCGGGAGTTACTGGACGAAAGACATCTATTTACATTGAAGGTATGCTTGCTGCCTTTATTGCCGATGTTTTAATTATGAAACATTCTGAAAACAAATATTCACTTGATCATGTAATGCATGATTTATATGTGCACTTTTACAAGAATAACAAGGGGTACACCGAATCAGACTATAAAGCACTTTTAGAAAAGTACAGTGGCATTTCATTCGATAAATATTTTAAAGACATCATTTGGGGAAAAGGAAATTTTGAAAATTATTTAGAAGAAATTTCTGAATATATCGGTTGTTCGATTACATTTGCCCATTATCTGCTAACCAAAAGCGATAAACGCTCAGATACTCATAATGAACGCTTTATAAGATGGTGCGAATAATTGTTACGTATTTTTAAAACATTTCATATTTTCGAAAAAAAAACTAACCCTACATGCAAAAGTTATATCAGGATTGTGAAGAGTGTGGAGCCTATAATATTTCAATATTCAGTAACTGCACTCCCGAACAAATGGATAAAATTACTGCATCAAAAACATGCAGTCATTACAAAAAAGGACAACATATTTTTTACGTAGACAATATTCCTCTTGGGGTTTACTGTATTTGTAAAGGAATAGTAAAGCTAGTAAAAACCAATAATGACGGTAAAGAACAAATTTTACGCTTTGCACAACAAGGCGAATTTTTAGGTTACCGAGCGTTAATTGCTGATGAACCACTTGTTTCAACTGCTATTTGTATCGAAGATACGATTGCGTGTTTTATTCCACGCAAACAGTTTATAGAAATTATGGATGAAAACTCATCCGTAAGTAAACACCTTCTAAAATCATTATCACACGAACTTGGCGTTGTGGAAGAACGCGTTCAAAGTATGGCACAAAAAAGTGTTCGCGAACGTGTTGCCGAAACATTGCTATTTCTTCATGCTACATTCAAATCAGACAGCAAACAAGACGATTCGGTTATATCAATCACTTTACCACGTGAAGATATTGCCAATATTGTAGGCACTGCAACCGAAACGGTGATTCGACTTTTATCAGAATTTAAAACGGTAAAACTAATTGCTTTTGAAGGAAAAAAAATAAAGATTTTAAATAAAGCAGGGCTCGAAAAAATATCAAACGCCTCTTTATAACATAAAAAAAGCTGATGTCGCCATCAGCTTTTTTTATGCTTAATTTCTGCTAACCCATTTGAACATATTTGAGAAATTCTTCTCTAGTCTTTTGATCGATAAATTTTCCTGAATACTCACTGGTTACAGTTTTACTGGTAATATCTTGTATACCTCGTGAGGCCACACATAAATGATCTGCCTCTATCAATACGGCAACATCATCTGTTTTCAAAACTTCTTTTAATTCATTGGCAATTTGTACCGTCATTCTCTCTTGAACCTGTGGACGTGCAGCATAATACCTAACAATCCTGTTTAGTTTTGACAAGCCTACAACTTTTCCGTTGGATATATAAGCCAAATGGGCTCTACCGATAATAGGAACAAAGTGATGCTCGCAATTACTAAAAAATGAAATGTTCTTTTCGACAAGCATTTGCTTGTACTGGTATTTGTTTTCGAACAATTTTGCTTTGGGTTTATTCAACGGATTTAATCCTCGAAAAATCTCTTTAACATACATTTTGGCAACACGATGAGGTGTGCCTTTCAAACTATCATCACTTAAATCCAAACCAAGGATGAGCATTATTTCTTTGAAATGCTTTTCTATAAGTTCTATTTTAATTTCATCGTCTATATCAAAAGCATCAGCTCTTAATGGGCTTTCAATATTGCCTGTAAAACCGTGATCATCGATCTCTATTATTTCCTTATTTTCCTTCATATTCAGCAAAATTTCTTTCTGTTTCATAAAGTTTAACTTTAAGTTTAAATGCTTTATCTATTTTGTTATTTATTATTTTCCAAACTACCACCGCCATATTTTCAACTGTTGGATTCAGATTTAAAAATTCAATACAATCCATATTCAGATTTTTATGATCAAATCGTTCAACAATTTCACATTCAATCATCTCTTTAAGGATTTTTGTATCTATTACAAATCCTGTCTCAGGATCTATTTTACCAGTTATAGTTACAATTAACGTGTAATTATGCCCATGGTAATTTTTGTTATTGCACAAACCAAAAACCTGCTTATTTTTTTCTTCACTCCAACTTGCAACGTGCAGCCGGTGAGCCGAATTAAACTGACATTTTCTTGAAATTGATACTTCCATTTTAATTTAACAAAGGTATTAGCATTATAATAAAATACTTACTAATAATGCTTCTGTTGTAAATCACAAACACGTCTTCTTGTAAAAAGTTTTGGCCAAACATTTTGGATTCAACCTCGATTTCAATAAAAGACATTAAATATTTGATAACAATTTGGCGAAATGAACACAATATAATCAATTGATTTAATGTATCTTAAACAAATATTGACTGCTAAATTCATGAATAATAAAAAAACACTTGCTATTCTAATTTAGAAAGGTTTAAATTTGTTTAACTTTTTAACATATAAGATAAACAAATGACCGCAATTGAATTTAAAAACAAAGTACATAAAGAAAGTCGTTCGCTAAAAAGCTATGCGTATCAACTTACCAGAAACACTGAAGATTCAAACGATTTGGTACAAGATACGATGCTAAAAGCATTTACATATCAAGATAAATTTACTGAAGGCACAAATTTGAAGGGATGGTTGTATACCATTATGAAAAATACATTCATCAACAACTACCGGAGAATGGTGAAGCGTAACACTTTTATCGACCAAACAGACAACGACTATTATTTAGACAGTTCGAGCTTGTCGGTAAAAAACGATGGCGAAATTCGATTTATGATGAAGGATATTGAAAATGCTATAGATTCACTTCCTATAAGCTTGAAAAAACCATTTACCATGAACTTTAAAGGATTTAAATACCATGAAATTTCTGAAATATTACACATACCTATTGGAACTGTAAAAACTAGAATTTTTGTAGCCCGCAGACATTTACGCGAACAATTAAGCGGATACGGCAAACATTATGGTTTGGAAAACGTAGCCTAAAATATTTTCCATTTTATCTAAAAAAGAGCGTCAGAAATGATGCTTTTTTTGTTTTAAATATTTTACGTTTTCATCTAAAAAAATTTGTTTCTTTGAATAAGAAAATATTTCTCAAATGAAAAAAATAGTTGTAGTTATCCTAACAGTATTCATTAGTCAATTTTGTCGTGCACAATTTGGGTATTTAAAAAAAGCTGATCTGGAAAAATTTAAAGACACCCGAACAGTAGTTGTTCTTTTTAACGACAGTTCATATAATGCTTCAATAAAATCAGCAGTCGAAAAATATTGGAATTTTACCGGAACTATTTTCGCTTACGATACTGGCTTGAAACAATACAACAAACCTGAATTTTCATTTTTGGTGTTCAGTAAAGGAAAAGGCTCAAAAATAAAAGCCAAAGTGTGTTCAAGTGAACAAGATTTTAACGGCTTGCAGGTTCTGAAAAAATTTAAAAGGCGTGCAACAAAAGATGAATTGGTTGCTCGCGCTTTTTGTAGCAATAAAATTGATACTGATAATTGGGCAGCCGAAACTATTAGAGGCGTTCAGATGCTTACAAATTATTTTAACTATGCTGTTGAAGCGAAAGGCGAACTTACTCCATCAAATTATCCATCAGATAAAAGCCAGATGCTAAACAAAAAATTACTTGTTCCCGAAAAAGTATTACTCATGAAAGGGAAAGAGGATGCTGCTGCAATATTAGACGGTGAAGTTGAAGAGGTTCCTCGCGAGGATATTGAGAAAAATATTGTTAATCAGGATCAATCGTCAATGTATTATTTCTATTCGTTTGATGAAAAAGATTGCAACAAACTTGTGCTTACATCCGAAAAAAGTGAGTTAATGTATTTCACTACCGACTCACCTGAAAATTGTTCGTGTGTAGCTAAAGATTTGAAAGCAATGAAGTCGGCAAAAGTGAAAGCAAACAAATAATTTCTATTTAGAAATCATAAAACGTTTTGCAACAGAGAAACCCGATTCGCCTTTAAATACAATAAAATAAAAACCAATTTGGTAGTCCGAAATATCAATCGCTTTATCTGAGTGATATTTAGTTATTTCCCCTTTGTCGGTTAGTTTTCCTATTTCATCGTACACTTCATAACGAATATTTTCATTCATATTTTCAGTAGCAATATGAATGGTTTCGTTTGCAGGATTCGGATATAAAACAATATTTGGATTTACTTTTTGCAACGAAGGACCAACAGAAATATAAGATTTCTTATTACTGCCAAAATAATTTAAACCTCCACGAATATTTCCCATGATAATATCTGGTTTCGAATCGCCATCCAAATCACCAACAAATGGTGATGTTCGTCCACCAAAATTTAATTTATACGTATTTAACGAACTATTATCCGACACAAAAGTATAACCATCGTTTATATACAATAAAGTTGATCGAGAAAATACAGTTCCCGGTGTTGTATTTACACCTGTGTATAAATATAAATAACCAGCTTGACATCCAACCAACATTTCATAATTCCCATCATTATCCAAATCGCAAACAATTGGTGTGGCATAGGCAGTTTGTCCTGTATCACTATATCCTTGCGCCATCAATGTTACTTTATTTACTTTTACTTTTCCTAATGTATCGATGGTTGGAACATTGCTAAACTGAGGCACTGCTGTTGTTCCTGTGTTCTGAAAATATTGTATAAACCCTAGTCGGTTTCCGATAACCAAATCCAATTTACCGTCTTTATTTAAATCAACTAATTGTGGTGCTGCATATCCCTTTACTTGTATGTTTGAGAATGTTGACGATTGCAATAGAAATGAATAATTTGTACCCGATGTTTGGTTGGTGTAATACCTTAAATTTCCTGAGGCATCACCTATTATTAAATCTTCTTTTCCGTCACCATTTAAATCGCCAAATGTTGGATGCAAATTAATAATTGGTGTAGGTGTACTTAACATTAAAAAATTGGTGTCTGATAAAGTAAAAACTGGCTTCAAAGGATCTGCACTAATATTTTTATACAATACCAATCTATCATTGTTGTTTTGAGTTTGGGCATAATCTCCGTTGGTAGCAACAATTAAATCTTTGTCGCCATCATTATCAATGTCTATTAATACAGGAGTGGTTCGTGCTCCCAAATCAATCGATTCATTATTGATCATTAAATTATTTCCCTGATAATTAAATATTGGATGTGCTGTGGTACCCGAATTAGTATATACCCAAACGTTATTCGCATTTTTTACTCCGGTAGGATTATTTGTTGATACGAGTAAATCTTTTTTGTTATCGTTATTGATATCGGCATAATAAACTGCCGGTTGCATGATAAAATTAAAAGGAACTGTGTTTGAAGGGAACAATGTATCCTGCGAAACTATTGAATCAACATAAACCTTTGAATTCTTTTTTCGACTGTTGGTTAACGATACCAAATTCGTGAAACCAATATCGCCATAAATTAAATCTTTTACACCATCACCATTTAAATCAATCATGGTCATGGTTGTTCCTGCATGTTTTTGTTGTTTGTTATATAATGTAAAACAACCTGCATTTTTAGGTTGGTGAAGTTTAAATCTATTCGTTCCAGCAAACACATCAAATGAAACAAACCCCCAACAATCATCACGATAAACAAAAACCACACTATCGTGACCATAATGAATACCTTGATCATTCTTAGTGAAATTCTCATAATAAAATGGTGTTATGCTTAATGCACTACTTTGAAAACCGATGATGTCGTTGTCACCATCTCCATCAATATCTTCAATAGCTGTCATGTCGTTGGCTGTAATACCAACTTGTGCAGGAGGATATGAACCACCGGGGCCTGCCCAAAAATATCTACCGGTATCATAAACCTGATCATAAATCAATTTAAATTTTACGCCAAGCGAGTCGGATAAATTTTTAAAAATACGCAAACCATTAACTTGTGGAATGTAACTTGTATCAACCAACTGGTATTGCTCGCGACATATATTTGTGAATATTTCTTCTTTACCATCACTATTCTCATCAAGCATTTTCACCCAATCGGTCATTTCCGGGAAACGACTTTCATATTGTGGGTCGTAATAAAATGCATTGTCCTTCCAAACAAATGTCAACAACTTATGTCCTACCGAATACATCGAACGATCAAAGACAACAAGGTCTTTTATGCCATCGTTGTTTAAATCCACATTCGAAAATTGTGGCATATTCATTCCTCCAACAAATGGATATTGCATTGTGTCGTTATTGCTTTTTAAAAATTTTGGGGTATTTGAGTAATAAAACTTAAACGTTTGTGAAAACGATAATTGTGATACCAATAGAAATAACAAAATGTATATAACTCGTTTCATTTGTTTATGATTTCAATCGTAAAATTACGCAAAATATATTTCAAAGCATTAACAACTATACTTAAAATATTCTTAATTAAAATGGATATCACACCTATTTATTCGTTGTATTTGGCACATCCAACCATTTCAACAGATACCCGAAATATTGAAAATGGTTGCATTTTCTTTGCTCTCAAAGGACCAAATTTTAACGCCAATAGTTTTGCTCAAGAAGCTTTAAACAAAGGAGCTGCATATGTTGTGATTGATGATTCAACATTTAAGATTAGCGAAAAATGTATTTTAGTTGATGATGTTTTAACTACACTTCAGCAACTAGCAAAACACCACCGCCAACAATTAAAAATACCTGTTATTGCCATTGTTGGCTCCAATGGAAAAACTACAACAAAAGAATTGATCACTTCGGTTTTGAGTCAGAAATTCACGGTACTTTCAACACCAGGGAATTTTAATAACCACATTGGTTTGCCTTTAACTTTATTGAAATTAAATGCCAACCACAAAATGGCAGTGATTGAAATGGGTGCAAATCATATTGGAGAAAATGCTTTTTTATGCGAGATCGCATGTCCTGATTTTGGTATCGTAACCAACAACGGCAAAGACCATTTAGAAGGATTTGGAAGTATGGAAGGTGTAGCACAATCAAACAGTGAATTGTATTATTATTTGCTAAAAAATAACGGACTCTCATTTGTAAACGCTAATGATGAATGGCTAATGCGTATGGCATCTCGATTAGAAAAAAAAGTAACCTATGCTGCCAATGACGAGAAAAAAAATGAAGAAGCTGATTACATAGGAATTGCAAAATCATTACGACCACAAATACAATTCTTAAATCGAAAATCTGAAATCTTAATTACAAGCTGCCTAAGCGGTGATTACAATTTCGACAACATTATGGCTGCAGTTTGTATAGGCAAACATTTTGGTTTAAATGAAGAAGAAATAAAAAAAGGAATTGAAATATATGAACCAAAAAACAACCGTTCGCAAGTTGTAAAAAAACAATTCAACACCGTTTACATGGATGCTTACAACTCCAATCCGAGTAGCTTAGAAGCCTCATTACGAAATTTTGCAGCCATGCCATTTGAAGGAAAAGTTGCCATTATTGGAGACATGTTTGAGTTGGGAAAATATGCCGAAGAAGAACACCAGAATATGATTGCATTGTGCAACGAACTAAAACTTGAAAATGTAATTTTTGTTGGAGAAGAATTTATGAAGCAAAACAAAAATTCGGCCTACACATTTTTAAAAACAAATGAAGCTGCCATTGATTTTGTGAAACAATTAAATCTAATAAGCAAAAATATTTTCATGAAAGGCTCACGAGGAATGAAGCTAGAAAGTATTGCTGAAGTAATTAGTTGACGATATTTTTTTCTGCGCAAATCTGCGTTATCTGCGAGAAAAAACTAGAAACTTTTAATCAAACTCACCGATGCGCTTCCGCTTTTAAATAATCCACCCGGATTAAGTTTGGTAATTTTTATTTCGGCAGTTTGTATGCGATGGATTCGGGAGCCAATTGTATCGAGAATATTTTTAGCAACTGTTTCTATTAATTCTTTTGGTTGGTCCATTTCAAATTTAACAATCGCAAATAGCTGTTCGTAATTAACTACTTCAATCAACCGTTTCATCGATGCATTGTCATTCATTTCCTGTTCAACACATAAATCAACAAGAAACTTCCCTCCTATCAATTTTTCTTCAGGATATAATCCATGAAAAGAAAAAAACTCAATATCATTTATGGCAGTTTTGTACTTCATTTTACTCATTTTTAAATCAACACAAATAACATATTTTCGCCACACTTATTTTCAAAATATATGAGTACTGATTCAAAAGAAAATTTTACCCGTTCGAACAAGCTAGACCAATACATTCAGCCTGATTATTATGTGCTTGACGATTTATTAACCGAAGAGCATAAACTCATTCGTGCGAGTGTTCGTGAGTATGTTAAGCGTGAGCTTTCGCCAATTATCGAAGATGTTGCACAAAAAGCACAATTCCCATATCATATTTTAAAACAGCTTGGCGATGTTGGTGCATTTGGCCCACAATTGCCTGCCGAATATGGTTGTGGCGGAATGGATTATATCACTTACGGAATCATCATGCAAGAGCTAGAGCGTTGCGATTCGGGCATTCGTTCAACTGCTTCTGTTCAAGGTTCGTTGGTTATGTATCCAATTACAAAATTTGGTAGCGAAGAACAAAAACATAAATATTTACCACGTTTGGCTAAAGGTGAAATTATGGGTTGTTTCGGTTTAACAGAACCAAATCATGGTTCAAATCCGGGTGGAATGACAACTAATTTTAAGGATGCCGGAGATGGAAAACATGTGATATTGAACGGTGCAAAAATGTGGATCTCGAATTCTCCATTTGCTGATATTGCTGTTGTTTGGGCAAAAAATGAGCAAGGTATTATTCACGGACTGATTGTAGAGCGAGGCATGGAAGGATTCACCACTCCTGAAACACATAACAAATGGAGCTTACGTACATCAGTTACTGGTGAACTTGTTTTCAATGATGTGAAAGTTCCAAAAGAAAATATTTTTCCTGGAGTTACAGGTTTAAAAGGTCCGTTGACCTGTTTAAATTCTGCTCGTTTTGGAATTGCTTGGGGTGCATTAGGTGCTGCAATGGACTGCTACGACACAGCTTTGCGTTATTCGAAAGAACGTATTCAATTCGGAAAACCAATTGGCGCATTTCAATTGCAACAAAAAAAATTAGCCGAAATGATTACTGAAATTACCAAAGGACAATTATTGGTTTGGCGTTTGGGAGTGTTGATGAATGAAGGCAGAGCTACACCGGCACAAATCAGTATGGCAAAAAGAAACAATGTAGAAATTGCACAAAACTGCGCACGTAATGCTCGTCAAATGCTTGGCGGTATGGGTATCACAGGTGAGTATCCAATTATGCGCCACATGATGAATTTAGAATCGGTGGTAACGTATGAAGGAACACACGATATTCATTTGCTGATTACCGGAATGGATGTGACTGGTGAAAATGCATTTAATTAAATTATAAATTTTTAGAATAGAATTATTTTGCAGAGACGTTTCATGAAACGTCTCTACTTATGTTAAAATAAAAAATATGTATCAAATAAAATTTGGAACCGATGGTTGGCGCGGAATTATTGCCAACGAATTTACCGTTGACAATGTAAAACGTGTTGCGCAAGGAACAGCCGAGTACATCAAAAAAAATCATGCAAATAATTTATCCATTGTGCTTGGTCACGATTGCCGTTTTGCCGGAGAATTATTTGTTGAAACGGTTGCACAAATCATGTGTGCTAATAATATCAAAGTAAAACTGGCAAAAGATTTTGTTTCAACACCGATGGTGAGTTTTGGTGCAGTAACTTATAAAGCTGCATTGGGAGTTATTATCACTGCCAGCCACAATCCCGCATCATATAATGGATATAAATTGAAAGCGCATTATGGCGGACCATCAAATCCGGCAACCATAGATGAAGTTGAAAAAAATATTCCTGAAACGGTTGAGTTGAAATTAAAATCAGTGAGTGAATTAGTGAAAGCAGGAATGATTGAATATGTTGATCTTGAAACGTTGTATGTAAAAGAAGTGGAAAGCAAATTTGATCTCGATGCAATCAGAAATTCGAAAATGAATTTTGCGTATGATGCGATGTTTGGAGCAGGACAAAATGTGATGAAACGTTTGTTTCCCGAAATTACAAAATTGCATTGCGAATACAATCCAAGTTTTAACGGACAAGCTCCTGAGCCTATTCATAAAAATTTAGCTGAGTTTTCAAACCTTATCAAAACCTCCGGAAATATTGATTGTGGTTTGGTTACAGATGGCGATGCAGATAGAATTGGTTTGTACAATAAAAAAGGTGAGTTTGTAGATTCACATCACATCTTGTGTTTGCTTGTGCATTACTTGCATAAATATAAAGGTATGAGCGGAAAAGTAATCACTACTTTTTCGGCAACATCAAAACTTACTGCTCTGTGTAACGCTTACAATCTACCTATTCAAATTACAAAAATTGGCTTTAAATACATTTGCGAATTTATGGTTACCGAAAATGTTTTGGTTGGTGGCGAAGAGAGCGGAGGTATTGCCATTAAAGGATTTATACCTGAGCGTGATGGCATTTGGATTGGATTAACATTATGGGAATTCATGGCTAAAACCGGAAAAACTTTGGATGAATTAATTGAAGAAGTTTATGCCGTAGTTGGAAAATTTGCCATGGGAAGAAATGATTTACATATCACCGAAGAAATAAAATTAAGTGTGTTGGAAAATTGCAAAGAAGGAAAATATTCATCATTCGGAAATTATAAAATTGAGAAAGTGGAAGACCTTGATGGTTTTAAATTTCTGTTTCCAAATAACGAATGGGTAATGATACGTGCAAGCGGAACAGAGCCTGTGTTGCGCATTTACAGCGAATCGTCAAGTGATGAAGGTGCTGCAAAAATATTGGAAGCAACCAAGAATGCGATATTGAATTAATTTCTTTTTTGTAAATTTTTAAACGCAGAGGCGCAAAGACCGCTGAGATTTTTACATAACACAAATAAGCTATTCATCACATTTGAATGACAGATTCCTCAATGCTTTCTTTCAAAATATGAAAAAAAAGATTCCTCACTACGTTCGGAATGACAGTCGCTTAAAATAAAATTGGGCTCGCTTCGCGTGTTATCAAAACCTGCGTGTGTTGCCATTCCGAACAGAGTGAGGAATCTCAATTTTTAAGTATGTGTAACCTATAATCAGATTCCTCTCTGCGCTTGGAATGACAGCCGCTTATTAAAAAAAGCGCCACACGAAATTCGTGTGGCGCTTTTATTTAAGTTAAAACTGTGTTTATTCTTTTACAATTTTCTGAACAGTTTCTGTTCCGTTCACATTGATCTTAATAAAATAAACTCCGGTATGTAAATCATTCATGTTGTCAAACACAAAATTATTTTCACCTTTTGATACTTTTACTTCTTTGGTATCAATCATTTTTCCAACAATGTTAAACACGCTAATATTTGCTGTTCCTGCATTCTCGGTAGTTAATGCAATATTGATGTTTGAATTAAATGGATTGGGATAAACACTAACTGCATTCGAATTCTCATCATCAAATCTTACCATTCTCACTTGCGAGTATTCAAACTTTCCGTCTTTGTCAACCATTTTCAAACGATAGAAAACTACTTTTGATGAACTGGAAACAACAGGTTTATAATCGGTGTAAAAATATTGCTTCAAGCTGTTGCTATTTCCTGCTGCCTGAAGTTTGTTTATGGCTTCATATGATTTTCCGTTAAACGATCTTTCAACTACAAAATAATCACTGTTCATTTCTGATGCAGTTTTCCAATCGAGCAACGCATCTTTACCAATTCGTTTTGCATTAAATGCATTCAACTGAATTGGCAATGGATTCATCATATCTGTTCCTGTATAATCTGCAGTTGCCGATAAAAATGTTGTACCTATACTTCTTGCCACTGTATCAAGTGTATATGTCGAACTGTAGAAAGCTGTCCATGGCGAACCTACACCTGGTCGTGATGTAAGTGCAAGATTTGTTTCGCTCGGAACAGTTCCTAACATGGTTGGTTTGTAATTTAAGTTTAGGTTGTAATAATAACTTAAACCAGTACCGCTCTGTACAAAACTCCAATAACAATTTGTTACATTATATCCAGTTGATGAAGGAGGATTTGTTCCTGAATAATATCTAACATTAAATGTATTTGGTAAAACACCAAATGCAATCCAATTTACATTTGCAATAGTATCACCAAAAGATGTATAATATTGTGTTGCACTATACGCAGGTGAAGTACTAGCTACAGCAAATGGTGGTGGTACACTTGGAGTAAACTCGAATGCACCAATATCAGGAGCTCCGGTTATTACATCGTTACTTCTGAAATTTCCATTATAATCTGATGTCATTTGGAATACCTGTAAACCTCTTCCATTAAGTGCCCACGAATTACTATCGGATAAACTTGGTAATAAATTAGTAGCCGATGTAAATACGATTGGAGCGGTTAACGAATGATTATCACATCCATAAAATAATTTATTTTTCATTGAAGCAAAATTGGCTGGGCTGTAAGGTGAGCCACTCATTGTACTTAATGCAGATATGTATGTACCAGCAGAATAATACAAATTATAATCCATCACATTCAATGCAGCGTTTGCGTAAATGTCATTGGTATAAAATGCATAACCTGATTGAACTTTCACAAGATTATTCACAAATTGAATATTGTTTGATGCCGGATACAAAGTTGCTCCCGAAGTAAAACTTGCATTTCCTACAATATAAACTCCATATGAACTTGCAGATGTTGAACTGTTGTTGATGGTATTATTAAACATATAAATCTGCGAAGAATTATTGATAGAGATACCATACGAACTTGCAGCTGTTGATAGAAGATTGATCGTATTATTTGCAATCGTTAAATTTCCTGGTATTGCATAATATGCTTCCATATTGATGTATATACCATATGTACCTGCAGGATTTTGAATATTGTTCCCGCTAATTTCACTTTGCTGTCCAACACCAGAAAGATATAATCCGTATGAAGCGGTATAAGCTGATGACAAATTAATCTGGTTCTTTCTGATGAAATTAGAAAACCTGTTTGTTAAATAAAATGCTGCATAATATTGATTCGTGAATGTGTTCGAATCAGCTACTAAGCCAATTGTATTTTGATTAACAACATTCGGACCGCTAACTGTAATTGCTATTGAGCCATTATTAAACGCATTACTTACAAACCTTAAATTAGCTGGTGACTCATTTGTTGGTGCATAAATAATAGCATACTGATCGGCTGTACTAGCTACAGTTGAACCATTGAAAACACAATTCCTGAATTCAATATCCGAACAATTGATATTGCTTAATGTATTTTTATTTAAAGCAATAATTCTCGAATAAGTTGCATTTGCATTTTGGAATGTGATATACCTGAATGTTGTATATTTTAATCCAACAGGATTGATTGTGTAATTGGTAATTGATGTAGAAGTTGAAGACGTAATGGTAACACTTGCAGGATTATTTGTTGCCGATTTAAACAGAATGGTGTTTGTGGCACTTGTTCCTACAATTGCTGGTATTAGAAGCTGTCCTGTGTATGTTCCAGCGGCAATATTAAATGTAACCGGACCATAAACTCCACCGCAAGTTAACTTATCAATTGCCGATTGTATAGTTGTAAAATTAGTTGAACCCGAACCTGCTGGATCAATGGTATAATTTCCAGAAAGACCTCCACAAATACTTAATTGTGTGCTGTCATTTATATTCATAGAATCGACAACAAAGTTTGGATTAGAAGTCCATGCAGTAATATTTACTAAACCTCCGGTAAAGTTATATTGTTGACTTGATGAACTTGGTCCGCTGGTTGAATTAAATGTAACGGTATCATAATTTCCGGCAGCTATGGTGTTATAAAATGTTTGCGTATTTATTGTTGCACCTATTTTATAAGAAACATCAACTGATGTTAATGGCATTGTTCCATAATTTCTGATTAGCACTCTTACATCACTCAATCCTGGAACTAATGGTTGTGTTGGAACTAATATAGAAACAGCACCTGCATCATTTGCCGGTTTCGAAAATTCGTAAACACCGATATCAGGATTTGTTACACTTCTAATATTTCCATCTATATCATCAATAACAGTTGAAATAACAGCTGCTGCTCCATCAAGTTGAGGGGAGATTGACCTTAAATTTGTTGATGAGAAAAATGTTGGCAACATATACAAACTAGCAACATTGTTACCCGGTAATACGGTGCCTAACATATTTGCTCCAGTTGCAAAACTTACAAGATTTGTTGTAACAAAACCACCGGCCCTAAACGGATAGGTTCCTGTAGAATAGTAAACATTATTATCTATTGTGTATAATGCTGTACCAACGTTAGCCGGAGTAATAACATAAATTGATTGTTCGCCTTGTGGTGAAACAAAAATATTATTCATAATTTTCACATTGGTATATGTAGCAGGAACAGTGTTGTTTGTTACCATTGCTCCACCTGCATTACTTGCATCGGCAGTATTTAATTTTACTGTATTATATACCACATCGAGGTATGCATTATTTACTTCATAAATACCATAAGTTACATATGATGCAGCTCCAATCTGAATCATATTGTTTGCAATCGTTTGTCTGAAAGATGCATTTCCTAAACCTGTTGAAGCATATATTCCATAACCACCAAGCGTGTTCGAAATACTATTTTTGGTGATTGTGTTTCCGTTTTCAGAAGATGAAAGATATATACCATATGGGGAAGTATATCCTGCATTTATACCAATCGAATTAATGTTATTTTTTGTAACAGTTATTCCATTTTGATAATACAAATACATGCCACTTAAATATGCATTACTCATTGTTGAATTTCTGAAAATATTACCTGTTCCTTTTGGTGAAACAGAATTTCCATAAACCACAACTCCGTAATAACCTCCAACAGAAGTACAACTATCAAATAAAATATAATTGGCATTGTTTCCTGCAGTTGTAGGGCTAGTTAATGACCCTGATACAACAAATGGATTTACCAATGATGTTGTACCAATTGGAACACGGAAAGTACATTTTACAAATGTATTACTGTCGGCAGCATTTGTAAGTTCGGCAGCAAATGCATTCGATGTACTCAACCCGTCAAAAGTGAAATTTCTAAAAACTAAATTTCTAACACCACTTAGTAAAAGTGTTGCAGGTTGTGCTGCATTTCCGCTATAAGCAATTTTACAAAGAGATGAATCTCCACCATCAAAAATCAGTTTATTTGATCCTGATAAACCTGGTATAGCTGATGTAATTGCCAATTGCTGATTATAAACTCCGGAAGCTACGTTTACTGTTACCGGACCACTAATACCACAAGTTTGTAACACCTGAATGAGTGAAGCAAAAGATGTGTAATTTGTAGTTGAAGCCGCTGAACTTGGATTTATAGTAAGTGTTCCTGTTAAAGGTGTACATACTGTATAGTTGATTGTATCATTTAATGGAAAACTATCATTAAGTGTATTTGGCAAACTCGACCAAACTTTTAAATTATAAATACCATTGGTTGCAAAATTATATGAACCAATCATGCTTGAAGAAGTATCGCCTGGATTGGCTGAGCCATACCAATAATATGTTGGTTGACCAACAGTGTTTACGGTCCAATCAATGTTTGCACTATATAAAATTGACGTTCCATAATTTTTCAATGTTGCTGTTACATTTTGGTATCCTACACTTATTGGATTCAACGGACCCGTTATTCTAGAGATACCTGCATCATTTCCGGGAACCGAAAATTCATATGCACCGAAATCGGGTGTTGATGTTCTACCTATTCCTAAAATATCTGTTGGAACTAAAGTTAAAATATTGGCACCTTTATTATTCAACGTATCATTTGATGGCTGATAAAAATCGGGTGCGATGTATAATCTAAAGTTAGGATTTGCAAAATAACTTGCCTGATCATACAAACCAGCATTTGCAGTTTTCCAATTTGCTAGTGTTTGGAAGTTTGCAGCATAATATCCAACATATCCTGTTGATGAATTATTCACCATGTAATAACCATTGTTATTGATAACAAAAGTTCCTGAAGGTGTAAATGCTGATGGAATGTAAATACAATATTTGCTACCTGTTCCTCCTCTATTTACATAAACCAAATTATTTCTGAAAGCAAAATTGTTGGTTGTTGCTGTACCTGTAAAATATAAACCATACGTTGCACTTGCAGTGGTTGCAGTTGGATCATCTAACACAATTGTATTGTGGTAAAAATTCAGGTAATAAGATGATGAACCATAGAATCCATATTGAACTCCCTGCCCTTTAATATTGTAAATAACATTATTCCTTACAACTTCAGGAGCGGTTGTACTTCCATATGCAGCCGAAGAGAAATACATTCCATACATGGTGTTTGTGTTGGTAGGAGTTGCTTTATAAATATCATAAATCTGATTTTTTTCAATAGTATCACCATAATAAATTGATGAATTATAAAAACCATAAAATGTAGTAGTAGTAGTTCTAGTAGGCATACTAATTCTGTTACCAGAATATAAATTTTTGTAACCATATTGAAGATAGTACGAATACACATATGGATCTCTCATATCATTTCCTACAAACTGATTGTACTGAACAACCGAAGTGTATTCACTACTTCCTCCCATATTGGTAATTCCATAATATGGGCCACCTGCGGCATTACCTTTTAATATATTATTACGTATAATATTTCTAATTCCATTGTGAGTAGTACCACTTGTTGTAACGGAATTCGTTGAGCCTGAAAATGCAATAAACGCATTGGTTGAACTTGTTCCAAGATTGGTAAAATCAATTGTATTATTCTCAATAACATTTGAATCGGCATGATTCGATAATAAAATTCCTATGCCATAAGTTACATTAAGTGTTTTAATAGTAAGTCCATTGATATTCATGTTATCAGTACCATTCAACATTAATATAAAGCAATTGCTAGCATCCGGATTTGCTTGCAGTATATTTCCATTTCCATTTATTGTTATTTTATTTGTAGCGGATGCACCATTGATCACATTGAACATAATTTGTTCAGTATATGGTCCACTTCCGGGCACAACATTCACAGTTATCGGACCTGAAATTCCTCCTCTGTTGCAAGCATCTTTCAATACAGTAAACGATTGAAAGTTTGAAGAACTGGCAGCTGCACCTGCATTTAATGTATAAGTTCCTGCACTTACTGCACAAAATGAATTAATTAAATATGCGGTATCATTTGAATTATTAGGATCGGTTGTCGTATTAGGATTAGTCGTCCATGCTGTGATATTAACAGGAACACCTGTTGTATAATTTACCGTTCCCAATAAAATGTTTGAAGAAACTCCTGCTGCACTAAGTGAGCCAATCCAAGAGAATGGTGTTTGAGGAACTCCATTAAAAGTCCAGTTAACAGTTGCAGATGTTATTGTTGTTAATCCCGAATTTCTGATTGTAACATTAATTGGAATTACACCTGCTGCAAATGGTGCAACTGGAATTACAACTGAGTTAACTCCTGCATCCACACTAATAGTTGGAGTAAATTCGTATGCTCCCGGATCAGGTGTTGTTGTTCTTGTAGCACCAATAAAATCAATTCCAACTATTGATGATAAGTTTGCTCCTTTATTATTGATAAATCCTTCTTGTGGTGTAAGGTCACCTGTAGAAGGACTCAAGAAATTTGGAAAAATATTTATCGATGCTGCATCAAATATTCCGCTATTTGCAGATCTCCAATCTAAAAATGTTTGATAATTACTTAAGTAATATCCAACGTATGAATTTGCACCAGAAACATTGTAAACGTTATTATTAAAATTGTACAAGGTTCCTGCTACTGATAAATTTACAGCATATTTAAAACTCGTACCACTTCTTGTAATATTAAAGATATTGTTTCGCACATCTAAACCATTTCCGCTTATCAAACCATTATGAAATAATGCTACTGTTTGATATGCATTTGTAACAGCTGATGCTGCATGATCAAAGCAAAACGAATTATGATAAATTTTAAAATTAGTTGAAGAACTAATATAAAAACCATAAACACTGCCACTGGATTGAATGTTGTAAAACTTATTATTGGCCATTACAAAATCACTACCAACAGGTGTATTCGTTGATGCAGCATATACACCATAATAAGTATTGGTTGTAGTTGTTACACCACCATAAGGGTTTGTAAAAGTGTTTCCCCATAATGTATCTTTCTGACTTCCATTCACAGCATATATATTATATACAGTAGTAACAGAAGTTCGAGTTGGATTTCTGAAAATATTATTTTTTAAGAGCGTTCCGTTTGTGTAGTACATATACAATCCGTACACGTAAACATTCTCGATTATATTATTGATTAATTTATTGTTTGAAACAGTAGCTGCACTTGCTTGCGGACACAAAGTAATACCATAATAAGGGCCACCAGTTGTTGGATGTCCTTTTACATAACAATTGATAATGGTATCATATTTACCATTAGCACCTGTTGTTGTTGCAGATGATAGAGAGTTACTAAAGACAATTCCTGCTGTGGATGTTGCAGTTCCCGTAACAAGTGCAAAATCAATTGTACATCCGTTAAATGTATTGTAATCGGCATTGGTATAAAAATGAATTCCCCAAGCATAAGTTGCATTTAATGGCTTAATGGTTAAATTATTAAATTTATAATAAGTACCTGCTTGTAATCTAATAACCGAATAGTTTGCTGCATCGCAATTATATTGTATGGTACTTCCATTACCATTAAAAGTAATTGTATTGGTAGCTGAAGCCCCTGTAATTGCAGGAAAAATTAAACGCTCTGTGTAAGTTGAGTTTGTAACGTTAAACACAACTGGACCGGAAATTCCACAAGACATCATTGCTGAATCGGCAGCACCAAATGTTAAAAAATTAGTTGTTCCCGAACCTGCTGGATTGATTGTATACGTTCCACTTAAAGGTCCAGAACAATACACCTGAAAACTTCTACATGTTGTATCATTTGAAGGAGAAACTGAACCAAATCCATTTGGATTTGTTGACCAAGCCCTCATACTATAAGCACCAGTTGCAGGAATAGCTAATAAAGTAGTAAATGTTGCATTGTATGTTGCACCAGGTGCAACTGATAATCCGGTTAAAGATTGATAAACCGGTGTATTGGATCCTAGCTGGTATCCAATATCTATTGATGTTAATGTTACTGAAGAAAAATTCTTAATTGCAATGCCGATAGTGTTATTTCCAGAAATAAAACTTGCCGGAGATGAAAATCCGGTACTCATGGTTTCGATAGTTGGAGAAGGCACCAATAAAGTGTAATCTTCGAACTCCGCAGAATACACGGTTGGACCACATGGTGTTGGAATGTTTGTTAATCCATCACTTGCAATTCTAATTCTGTATATTCCTGCAGCTTGACCAACTGGTATTGTAAAAGTTCCTGTAACAATTGTATTTACAGCCAATCCTGTTGTTGAAGTATAAACCAATTCTGGAGCAGTGGTTGCAAATGTTCCATCATTATTGTAGTCTATATAAATCCTAAAAGTAGTTGAGTTTCCTGCACCTACTTTTATCGAATAATTTACTACAACACCAGCACCTGCTGTTAACACCTGACTAGTATAATCAAAATAAATTGGTGAACCCGTTCCACTCCCTGTTGTATTATTAATTTGCGTAGGTGCAGCAACTGTATTTAAGGTAACATTTTGAATACCCATACTATAACTACCAATGCTTGTTGCAGTGGGCAAACAGTATGTAGGTGCCGAATAGCACTGAGCATTACTCACGTTAACGTGTATAAAAAGTAATAGGAATGAAAAAATAAAAATTGAGAAATTGCTGGTTGTGGTAGAAAAAGAACCACCAGTTAGAGTATCATTTTGCCTTTCCATAAATTTAGGTTTAGTTTAGAAGTCCAAATTATATTAAAAAAACATTAAAAGCAAGCAACTTATATTGTCGGCAGATGGGCGAAATGAATAGAGTTAATAAGCGTCAAGCCATTTTTTAAATTCAGATGAGCGTTCTCTGCTCACAACTATTTCATCATCAATATTTGGAAGCAAAATTACCTTCAGTTTACCATTGAAAGATTGATGTACCGACTGTATTGATTTTATGGATGAGATGTATTGACGATTTAATTGAAAAAAATCAATAGGGTCGAGCATCTTTATTAATTTATCAATTGAAAAATCTGTAATGTATTTACGCTCATCATGTGTTACCAAGTAGACTGCCTTTTCTTGTGCAAAGAAATAAGCAATATCACTAGTTAAAACCGTCAATAATTTGGTTCCTGATTTAATCAAAAACCTTTTTTTATATTTAGCTTCTGTTTGATTAACCGCATTTAAAAAATCATCAATTTTAGCTGCATAATTTATGCTTGTTGTAGTAATTGATTTTAATTTATGAAATGCATTTTTGAGTTCATCTTTATCAATAGGTTTTAGCAAATAATCAATACTATTTACTTTAAAAGCTTTCAAAGCAAATTCATCGTATGCTGTTGTAAAAATTATTGGGCAATTAATTTTTACATGATTAAA
>CANKGI010000006.1 GCA_947481365.1 Bacteroidota bacterium
CAAGGCTGTGATTGTGGTTACAGTAAATTTAACTGTTAGTCGGTTTGTTTTCATTTATGTTTATTTATGTTTTAAATTTTTTTGTTATGAGTTGCCGAATGTATTTTTTTGTATTTAATATGTTTGTAGAATATCAACTACAAGCATTGTAAAAATATATTTTACAATTAAATGAATCTTTTAAAAGGTAATAATGATAAGGGTTTTGGACTAAAACGGGATTATTTAAAAGACGATTATTTCTTAAAAAAAAAGCTGCAAAATGGATAATTGATATAATTTTATTCGATTAGCCGATATTTATTAATTTTACCGAAACTTTAACATGAATAATTCTTCTCCATATATTCTTTTAGCCGATGACCATGTTATCATCAGGCGAGGATTAAAAGTTTTGCTTGATACAAATTTTGTTGAAAGCAGAATTGAAGAATGCGATTCTGTAAAAGATTTGATGCAACTTATCGAAACGCATCCCTTCACTCATTTAATACTCGACCTTCAGTTAATCGATGGAAATGTGATGGATGTAATTCAAGAGATTAAAAAGAAATTCAAGAAACTTCCTATTTTGATTTATTCGATGAGTTCGGAGGAAATATTTGGTACAAGAACTTTGCAATTTGGTGCCGATTCGTTTTTGAGTAAACAAAGCAATGAACAAGAAGTAATAAAAGCATTGAATTTATTTTTAAACGGAAAAAAATACATCAGTCAGGAGTTACAAGATTTTCTAGCAAATCAGTTAAATAAAAAAACAAAAACACAAAACCCTTTTATGGATTTATCCGACAGAGAAATTTTGGTGTTAAATTATTTATTGAGTGGTGAAACTGTAAAAGATATTTCAACTAGGCTCGACCTTAAAGCTACTACTGTTGCAACATATAAAGCACGAATTTTTGATAAACTGAATGTTACAAATATTCTCGAGTTAGGTAATATGGCAAAACTTTATCGTTACAATAAATCCTGATGTATAGTTCAAGGTTTGTATTCATTTTTTTAATTTTTATTGAAATATTATTTTTTAATAAAAATATAAATGCTCAATCTAATCAGCATTTAATGATTACAAATTTTACATCAAAAAATGGTCTGCCACAAAACAGTGTAAATGATATGATTTTTGATTCGGGGTATTTGTGGATCTGCACCGAAGCGGGAATTGCCCGATATGATGGAATTGGATTTACAACGTATAATATTTCGAATACACCTTTTATTTTAAACGACCATTTTAAGTTTATTATTCCTACAACTAAAAACGAAAAGATAGTATTTTCATCAAATGGAAATATTTTGCAGATTAAAGCAAATCATTTATTTCAAATTCAAAATAAGGATCAAAGAAAAATTAATCCAATTAATATAAATGGAGGAGTTTTGTCACTTGATATGATTACTCATTTTATCTCACCAAACTTTATCAAGCTACAGCAATATTATAGCTATATACCCTCTTTTTTACCAATCAATCAGCATCGTTTTTTAATAAAAGGAAAAAGAAGTATTTTTTTATTTAACGAGGAAAATAAGTTAATCCCCATTTCAACCAACGGGAAAAAGGTGTCGTATCTGTTTTCATTTAATGATGTAAATTATATAACAGATGAAGATAATTTGCTTTATAAAATTGATGTCGAACATGGTTTACTAGTAAGAAAATATTTTGTAGGAGATGTTACCAAAATTTTGAATAGTAAGTCCGATGGTCAATATGAAGTTTACTGGAAATATGGAGAAAAATCAGCTGCTCTGAAATTAGGCGAAAAAATATTTCTTATAAATGGAACTGATAAAAATGGAAATTTAACTACCGATTTGATAGTTGATCAAACACCACAAAACACTTTAATTAAAACAATTTTATATGATCATAAATCCAAACAATTATTTGTTGGAACTGAAACAAAAGGGTTGTTTGTTTACAAGAAAAAAAACATTCAATCATATACATATGAAGAGAAAGATGGACTAGGTAATAATAATGCATATTACGCCATGTCAGCTCTCGATTCAAATACCATTTTAACCAATTATGGGCGTATGTTTTCAATACATGGAGCCGAAAAAGAATTAACTGAATTAGCAAAATTGAATCGTGAGAGTTTTATTATCGACCATAAACATGTTTTCTGGTATGCAGTAAATGACACGATTTTTAATTATGATTTTGTTTCAAAAAAGAAGAGTTTGGTTTTTTATATCGACAGTAATTATGTGTCTACATTTTTCGAATCGGGAGATACCATTTGGGTTGGTTCTGCAAAACAAATAGGATACATATACAAGAATGTTTATCACAGTTATTTTAAATTTGAAAGGAATATATTTTCAAAACCTGAGAATATTATCCGAGGACCAGATGGCAATATTTGGTTTAGCAGTTGTAAAGGAGTTTTCGAATTAGTTCATCATCAAAACAATCTTACTGCGGTTTGTTTAATACCAGATATTTGTGCCCGATATCTTTATCAATACAACAGCAAAGTTTTTGTTGCAACATACGGAAACGGATATTACATATTTGATCATGGTAGTTTTAAAAAAATGCCACTTGATGAAAATGCTTTTCTTTCAATTGCACACAGTTTTCTGATTGATAAAAATAATTTCTTATGGATAAGTTCTAACCACGGTCTTTTTAAAACTTGGATGACAGATGTTTTGAATTACCTAAATGATACTTCATCTAAAATTTATTATCATTATTTTGGAGAAGATGATGGTTTAAGAAATATAGAATTTAACGGAGGTTGTTTTCCCAATAGTGCAGTTTTAAAAAGTGGCTATTTCTGTTTCCCTACAATGGATGGTGTTGTATTTTTTGATCCATTGACAACAGACAACGGAGTTCAGAATGAAAATATATTTATTGATAAAATAAATGTTGACGGTACTTTACTTGATTTGAATCGACCATTAATTATTAAACCAAACTCAGAAAATATTGTATTCAAGTTGTCGACACCTTATTCGGGAAATAAACAAAATTTAAGTATTGAATATAAACTAAATGGATTTAACAAAAATTGGATTAAACTTCGTGAAGGTGTTTTTGATATTGGGTTCTCTAATATTCCTTCGGGAACATATCTGCTTCAAATCAGAAAAGGGATTGGCTTAGGTTCAAAAAATTATATTGAGAAAAACATCACATTTACAGTAAGTAAAAAGTTTTACGAAACTTATTGGTTCATATCACTCATGTTTATCTTGTCTGTTTTTTTTGTGTGGGCTTTTGCAACTTTATATTACCGCAACCTAAAACGTGCAAACTTAATTCTCGAGAAAAAAATTAGTGTTCGTACAAATGAGTTGAATTTGCTAAACGTAGAGTTAAGAACAAATCTTGATAAATTACAAGCATCAGAAAAAAGTTTAAAACAATCTGTAAATGTAAAAAACAAGCTCATCTCAATTATATCTCACGATATTATAACGCCACTTCGATTTATTTCCATGGTTGCTCGTAATGCATTTAACAGTGATTCGAAACAGTTAAATGATATTATAAAAGATATTGGAGGCACATCGCAAAAATTGTATTCGAATGCACAAAATATTTTAAACTGGATCAAACAGCAAAATCAACAAATTGAAGTAAAAAAATCGAACATTGCTGTTAATCCACTGGTTGAAGAATTGGTGGAAATGGTGAGAGAAATGGCATTTAATAAAGAGAATACCATTTTAAATTTAGTTTCGCTTGATGATGTAATCAAAACAGATAAAAATATTCTTTCCATCATCCTTCACAATTTAATTTCGAATGCCAACAAATATTGTTCGGGTGCAAAAATTACCATTACATCATTTAAAGAAAATGAAAAATATCGAATTGCAGTTGAAGATAATGGAAATGGAATTTCTGAAAATATTTTATCACGTATAAACAATATCAGAAACAATAAAGAAATTGATTTATCTGAAAATGCCCTAAACGAAACCGGTTTAGGATACATTATTATTTTTGAAATGCTAAGGCAGATTGATGTCGATATAAAAATTGAAACTGTTCTGTTAAAAGGAACTAAAGTTATTTTGTTGTTTTCATAACCCAACATTTATTTACATCTTCGCTGAGATGACAAAACTCATTCGTGGTTTAAATTTACGACAAGCTGTTGCTATCAATATGATTGATATGGTTGGCATTGGCCCATTTATTACCATACCATACATTATTGGTGCAATGAGCGGACCGCAATGTATTTTAGCATGGTTGCTTGGTGCAATTTTGTCGCTTATGGATGGCTCGGTTTGGGCCGAACTGGGCGCAAAATGGCCCGAAGCAGGAGGGAGTTATGCATTTCTGCAAAATCTTTTTGGCAAAGAAAAATGGGGGAGATTGCTTTCGTTTTTGTACATATGGCAAACAACTTTTCAGGCTCCACTTGTTATCGCATCAGGTGCAATTGGTTTTGCCCAATATTTAACTTACCTCATTCCGTTAGATACGATACAACAAAAAATTGTTTCGGGTACACTCATTATTTTCATTACGTTTTTATTGTACCGCAAAATATCCGACATCGGAAAAATATCCGTAGTACTCGGAATTATTGTTGTTGGTACCATTTTGTGGTTAATCGTTTCGGGATTAATGAATTTGAATTTTCAAATGGCATTTACATTTAATAAAGATGCGATGGATTTTACACCTGCGTTTTTTTTCGGATTGGGAACAGCATCTACTAAAACAGTTTATTCGTTCTTGGGATATTATAATGTTTGCCATTTAGGCTCAGAAATAAAAGCCCCGGAGAAAAATATACCACGAAGTATTTTTATTTCTATTGCAGGTATCACCATTTTATATCTGTTCATGCAAGTTGCTATTTCAGGAGTAATTCCTTGGCAACAAGCAAAAGATTCGCCCTTTATTGTGAGTGCATTTTTCGAACAAATTTATGGAAGTACAGCAGCTACTTTTGCAACAGCTTTGGTTCTAATTATTGCGGTATCATCTCTTTTTGCTGTTATGCTGGGATACTCGAGAGTGCCATATGCTGCTGCAGTTGATGGAAATTATTTTTCAGTTTTTGCCAAAGTTCATCCCACAAAAAATTTTCCCAATTATTCGCTGATAATTTTAGCCTCGGTGGCTTTTGTTTTTAGCTTGTTGTTTAAAATGAAAGAAGTGATTACGGCAATTATTGTGATGCGAATTATTATACAGTTTATCGGACAAAGTATTGGATTGATGCTCTTGCATTACAAAAAGAAAGACTTGCATTTGCCATACAGAATGTTGTTTTTCCCTATTCCGCCAATTATCGGAATCATTGTTTGGGCTTTTATTTTTTTCTCAGCAGAATGGGAATTTATAGCCGGTGCCATCACATTTATTTTTATCGGGATTTTACTTTTCTTGTTTCTGTCCAAGCAAAAAAATAAATGGCCTTTTGAAATTTTATGACAAACACATTCAAATATTTTATAATGTATAAACCATACGGGGTGCTTAGTCAGCGCGACACGAAAGGTTATAAAAAGAAAATAGGCCTTGATGAATTTTATCCTTTTCCTAAAGGTGTTTATCCTGTAGGAAGATTAGATGAAGACAGTGAAGGATTGTTGTTGATGACTTCGGATAACAAAATGAGTATTCATATTCGCAGTGCAAAAATTGAGAAAGAATATTGGGTGCAGGTTGATGGTATCATTACAGATGAAGCTGTAAAAAAATTACAATCAGGAGTGACCATTACTGTTGATAAAATACCCTATCAAACTTTGCAATGTGATGCGCATCTTTTAATAGACGAGCCTGTTTTACCCGAACGGTTTCCTCCATCTCGAGCAGGCAGACATAGGCCGGGTTCTTGGGTTTCAATCACATTACGCGAAGGTAAATTTCGTCAAGTTCGAAAGATGACAGCAGCAGTTGGTTTTCCAACTTTGCGATTGGTACGTGCTAGAATTGGTGAAATGAAAATAATAGATTTTAAACCTGGAGATGTTATCGAATTAGAGCGTTTTGTTTTATGATTTTTGAAATCGAATTAGAAAAATTTCTTCACCAAGAAAATTTGGTCTTCAGTAAATCAGATTCAGTTTTTCCATTCTATAAAATAGAAAACCATCATCTTGTTTTGCATTGTATTTCTTTAAAAAAGTTTTCAAAGGCAAAAATAAGTGATTCATATTTTGCAGATATCTGTGATGATTTGATTTCTAAAAAAATGAAAGTGATTCATTTGTGGGAGGATGTTTGGCAAAATGAAAATGAATTGGTTAAAAATCGCATATTAGCTGTTTGTGGGAAGTCGAAACGCATACATGCACGCCAAACAGAGGTTAAACGGCTGAACAAAAAGGAAACGGATGCTTTTTTAAATGCAAATCATTTGCAACACACAACCAATGCCTATTATAAGTATGCTTTGATGCTAAAAGACGAATTAGTAGCCGTGGCAACTTTTAGTAAAAGCCGAGTGATGAATGATGGTCCAGTATTATATCGTTCGTATGAGTTGGTAAGGTTTTGTAGTTTGAAAGGAACTACTGTAAATGGCGGTTTAAGTAAATTATTAAAACATTTTATTGTTGAACATCATCCGGCACACATCATGACTTATGCTGATAAAGACTGGAGTTCAGGAGAGAGTTATACCAAAAACGGGTTTGCCTTTTTGGAGAAATTACCGCCACAATTCTTTTTTATTCATCCCGATAAAATGATTCGAATATATGCTCATCGTTTAGATTTAACGGAAAAGGAATTGTTGGCAAAAGGTTACCTTAAAATAGTTAATTCGGGTAATGCTAAATTTATTCTCGACAGAAGAAAATAAAGCGATTACCTTCGCAGTCTAATATCAAATTCTTGAATACGAATCATAATCTTATAATTATACTTGGCGCAACGGCAACAGGTAAAACAAAACTTGCCGCACATTTGGCATCACAGCTTAATACCGAAATCATTAGTGCAGATTCTCGTCAGGTGTATCGTGATATGAATATTGGTACCGGAAAAGATCTGGATGAATATGAAGTGAATGGGAAACACATTCCATATCATCTTATCAATATTATTGAAGCAGGAGATGAATATAATTTGCATTTTTTTCAGCGTGATTTTTTTGAAACCTACAATGAAATTACTTCTAGAAATTTGATTCCAATTTTATGTGGTGGAACAAGTATGTATATTAATGGAGTGATGAGAGGCCATGCACATACACCGATTCCCGAAAACAGAGAATTAAGAATTCAACTTGAGGGAATGGACAAAAAGCAATTGGTAGAGTATTTTATTGCATTGCCCGAAACACCATATAAAAGCAAAGCTGATACATCAACAATCATTCGCATTCTACGAGCAATCGAAATATGTACTTGGGAACAAACAAATATTCGTGAAGAAAATGAATCGTCAAAAAAATTAAATCCGATAATTTTTGGGTTAGACACTGATACAGAAATTAGAAGGAAAAAAATTGAAGAGCGTTTGATTTATCGTCTTAAAAACGGAATGATAGAAGAAGTTCAGTCATTACTTACTAAAGGTGTGAGCGAACAAAAATTGATAGCTTACGGACTCGAATATAAATTTGTTGTGTTACATCTTCAGAAGGTATTAACGTTTGATGAGATGCAAAAACAACTCACTATTGCCATTCATCAATTTGCAAAACGACAAATGACATTCTTTAGAAAAATGGAACGTGAGGGCGCAAAAATTAATTGGATTGATGCTGCTTTATCATTGGAAGAACAATTAGCGCAAATAAATTCTCTTTTGAAATAAAATATTTAAATTGCAAACAAGATGAGTTCAAAAGATATAATCAATTTTTTAAAACACGAAAAGCAAAACCTAAACAAACAGTTTGGAGTTGTTGATATTGCTGTGTTTGGCTCATTTGCTAAAAATGAAAATGTGAGTTCGAGTGATGTCGATATTTTAGTTGAATTTGATAAAGTTAGTTTTGATAAATACATTAAACTGAAAATATTTTTAGAGAATAAACTTGCTGCAAACATTGATCTTATCAGAAAAGGACCGCACCTTTCATCAGATTTTCTTTCATCCATAGAAAAAGATCTGATTTATGCCTAATCAAAAAATTATTCACGATAGGCTGAAATTAATTCTCGAATCAATTAATCTTATTCTAGAACGAACTGAACGAATAAAAACTGCCAAAGATTTTGTGAAAGATAAAGATGGAATTGAGTTAATGGATTCGATTGCTATGCGTTTGCAGATGATAGGTGAAAATGCAAAACGAATTAATAAAGAACAAAATAACTTTTTTGAATTAAAACTAAATCTTGATCCAGATTCAATTATTCGGTTCCGCGATTTTATTTCTCATCATTACGAAAAAACTGATTACGAAATCATCTTTGATATTTGTATTCATCATATTGTTATGATGAAAAAGCAGATAGATGATTATTTTTTGGAACATAAATCTTAAATAAAATCTAAATCAACATGTCAACCTGCGGATACATTTGCCCCAAATGCGAAGGAAGAGGATTTCTGGATGACGGAACTCCTTGCGATTGGTGTGCTGTTGAGGTAAAAAGTGAAAATGTAAAGTCAGAAAGTGATGATGAGGGAAGTGTGAAATTGATTAATGACAACAGCTAATTATCAATTTATCGTATCAACAAATCACCACACCATCATCTCTCTCCCGATAGCTATCGGGATAATCAACTACAACATGGCAACATGTAGCAATTCATTTTCCTCATCCATTTCAATATGTTGAGCAATTTTAATATCATTTAATGCTTCACTAACTTCATTTATTCTCATACGCACACTTGCACGTTCACGATAAGCTTCAGCAAATTCGGGGTAAAGTGTAATGGCTTTGTTTAAGTCGCTAACCGATGCATCATATTTTTCAAAGCGCTTTAAAATAAGTGCACGCCAGTAGTAATTGTATTCGTTATGCGGACATTGAATAATGGCTTTATTGATGTAAGTGAATGCCATATCAAAATCGTACTTATAGAAGAATAATTCGGATAAAAGCAAGTTATAATCGGCCTCAGTATCTTTACAAAGTTTGATGGCACGATCACAAAAATCAATCGCTATATCAAATTCAAATTGTAATTTAAATAACTCAGCAATGCATGCATATACATGCGGATTGTTTTTGTCAGCTTCACGTGCATCGTGAAAAATTTCGGCTGCCGATTCAATTTGATGAAGGTATAAATAACATAATCCTTTTTTTAAGGTTGCATTCATGTTTGTCGGTTCAAACAACAAGAACATATTTAAAAGATGGAGCGCATCTTCATATTTTCCTTTTTGAATCGCAGTAATTGCATTTTCGTAAATGTTAGCAGGGCTAACTGTTTTTTCTTTGTTGATGTTACGTGTGTCCATGTTGTTTATTGGTTTATTTTATGATTCAAAATTTCGCCAATACACCGCAGTCTATCTGCGGACAAAAAATATTTTAAATTATTTTTTTGAAACTGAAACAGACAACTCTATCTTTCACTTCAATTTTGAATATCGATGTAATTCATTTATTATTTAAAATTCAACATTTAAAATTACTTATAGCAATGCCCAAAAATAAAAATGCATACATCCGTTACCGCATCATTGATGCTTGTTTGCGAAATAAGCAAAAGCCATTTCCAAGTAAAGATGAATTGATTGTAGCTTGTGAAGTGATTGGTCAGGTTTCATTACGAACAATAGAGCAAGATATTTATGATATGCAATACGATGAAGAGTTAGGATATTTTGCGCCAATCAGTTTTAATAGAAAGCAAAAAGGATATAGTTACACCGATTCGTATTACTCAATTAATAAATTTCCGCTTCGAGAGAATGACTTATATGCTTTAGAGTTTGTGCTTTCATTACTCAAACAGTTTGAAGGAATTGGAGCTGTAAAGCAATACAGTGAGACATTAAAAAAAATAGAAGAGATCATAAACATTCGTTCTGTTTTTGGCGAAGAACAATATGAAAATTTTATAGAAGTAGAACAAAGTTTAAGTGCAAAAGGAAATGAATTTTTAAATGATTTGATGATTGCCGTTAAAGAACGGAGGATTGTAAATATAGAGTACAAAAGATTTGGAACAGACGAGTTTAAAACCTATGAATACAAACCTTATGTGCTTAAAGAATATCGCAATCGATGGTATGTTACCGGAAAAAATGTAAGTGCCGAAAAAATTGTAACTTTTGCACTCGAAAGAATTCATAAGTTGAATTTAACTGATACCTATTTTAAAAAAGATCCCGACTTTAAAGCCAAGGAATATTTTAAACATTCGTTCGGTATTTCGGTAAATAATGATTTTAAACCGCTTAAAATTTTGTTAAAATTTGATGCCGACCAGGCTCCATTTATTAAAAGTCAACCTTGGCACGAGTCGCAAAAAATACTTGTCGATAACAAAAAAGAATTTAGGATAGAGCTTACAGTAATGCCAAGTTACGAGCTTCGTTCGCAAATATTAAGTTATGGTGCAACTGTTGAAGTACTAAAACCCTCTAATATGAGGGAAGAAATTTCAGATATTCTGAAACAAGCGTCAAAACGATATAATTGAAATATTTCTTTAAATTTGATAATCTTAAAACCAAATCATGAAAAAACACATACTCCTTTTTACAATCCTTCTAACAATTTTTGGAAAAGCATCTTTATATGCGCAATGCACACCTAATGTTGCTATAAACGATACGATACAAAATCCAAATAGAAGCCCATTATTTCCGCCATTATTGCCTTTTGCAACAGCAAATCTTTGGTATAGTCAGGCAATTACTTTTAAAGTTCCGCTTGATTCAAATATTGTCGTAGGAGGATATTCAACTCATGCGCATATTGATTCGGCAGGTGTGATAAAGATATACGGAATACCAACTGGTTATTGGTATGAATGTAATAGAAATAATTGTACATGGCCTGGCGGTACTCTTGGATGTGCGCTATTAAATGGTACAGGCGATTCTACTATGATAGGAACATACAACTTATTAATTTGTGTTGAAACTTATACTCACATAGGTGTTATTCCTCCTCTTACACCATACAACAGAATTGATACCAGCAGTTATTCATTTAAAATTTTACCAACTGGTGTTTTCGAAATTGAAACAGTTAAACATTTAAAAGCTTATCCAAATCCGGTAAATGATATTCTTACCATAGAGCTTACAGGTATAGATGGTAAGGATAATACAGTTGAAGTTTTTGATGCAACCGGACGTATCGTATTTACAAAGAAAATTGACAAGCCAACTTATTTTGCAGCAACAGAAAAAGTTGATTTATCTGAACTTTCAAAAGGTTTATACTCTGTAGTACTAAGAAGTGATAAAAATGTTTACTTAAAAAAAGTAATGCATAATTAAAACTTCATTCTAAACTGAAGATTGAAAGTGCGCGGAGACTCCATTCGGGCAGGTCGGATGGCGTATTCAATGTTGTCAATATTATTTACCAAAAAGGCAACAGTAACGTGTTGATTGATTTCATATCCTAAACGAATGTTTTGAATCCAGTCACCATTTTTATGTGCATTTTGAAATTCCTGCATCCCTAAAAATCCGTATAACAAAGGATCAATTTTATCAAATGCGCTGTAATAAAATGCACTATAGCCAAGCATAAATTTGTGGTAGTTTAATTCAATGTCGGCCTTGCCAAGTTTCCTGTTACGATAGGTGAGTGTATTCATTTTATCGGCATCGGTAAACGAACTAAATGTGCGAAAAAAGCCACTCATGTAATTACCAAAATTTCGTAACGAAGGTTCTACATTTAAATCAACTGGATATGTATATGTAAAGCCGCAAAGCGTTCTAATGCCTAGTTCATTAATTTTTCCGTTTCCTTCTAATGTTATTTCTGCTCCTGCTGTTCGGGTAAAATCAATGTTGATTGCTTTAAATCCAATTTTTGCCGGAACAATTTGAGGAGGGAAAGTTGTTGTGTCGAGATAAGGTTCTGCATATTGGTCAAAATGAAATTCTATCAGATTGCGGTATTCTTGCCAGAAAAAAGCAAAATCAACACTTGCTGTAAAATTATTTCCAATAGAGAAAAATTGTTTTGCTCCAATCTCTGTATACCAACCGCGCTCACTTTTTAAATCAGGATTCGGAAATATGTAGAGTAAACTCAATTTGTCGGAAACAAATCTTTCTGCAACAGTTGGGAAACGATAGCCTTCACCATAGGTTAATCGTAAAAAAGTTTTTTCTTTGGGTTGATAATTTACACCTGCACGAAATAAAGGTCGAGGTGTTTCTTCAATCTTACCCAAGGCATTAAATTCATATCGTAAACCAGCGTTAAAATTAAATTTATGAAATTTATACTCGGCTTGAGTAAATGCTGATGCGGAGTATCCGGTGTGTTCATCTGGATAAACATTTCCAACAGCCCACATTTGCGAAAGAAATATACCACTAATCGTATTAAATCCCTTGAACCATTGTTTTTGTAAATTGATGTCGAGTGATTGAGTATTTGCTACAGCATTTATTTGCCCGCGATTGTAATGAACTGAGTCAACAAAACGAGTAATGTTATAATGTCTAAATCTAATTGATAAGGTATAATTATTCGGTTTAGTATAAATAAGATAAGGGTCAATCGACCACATACGATAAAAATCTTGACCCACTGAACCAAGCCATGGTTTATAAAGAGCGCTATCTCCACCACCCCAAAGAAAAAATCTCCCTGCTTTTTTATACATGATATTTCCACCGATACCTGCAGTAAGTCCTTTTATTTTTTCAAAACGATAACGAGTTTTAAAATACAATCTTCCTCTGTACGAATCGTTCTCTTGAATGTAACTTCTTACCATATCAATATTTCCGCTGGTTACTAAATCTAGTTTCCCAAATTTTTGACGATGAGAAAAAAATGCGCCATTGTTAAATGGTTGTGCTGTTTGTTCCCACCATATTCCTTGATTAGTACGAGGATTTCCGGTTATGCCTTGATATGTTTGAATTTTTGTTTCGGGTTTATTTGTTGGCCATCCTGTTTGAAGTGTAACAGTGCCACTCGAAGCAGATGAACCATATAAAACTGACGATGGTCCTTTTAATACTTCGATGTTTTGAGCGGCTTCAATAGGTAAAAAGTCCCATTGCACATCACCAACATCTGGTCCCATTAATGGCATGTCATCTAATATAACCATCACTCGGCTTCCTACATTATACGACCATCCGGCACCACCTCTTATTAATGCTTGCCCATCTACAACACTTACACCTGGAACTTTATTTAAAACTTCGGATAAATTATTAGCGTTTGAGTTTGCAATTAAATCAGGTTGAATAGATGTGATTGATACAGTTTCCTTTGCGATAATTTTTTCTTGCTTACTACTCGAAATGACCACCCGATTTAATTCATTAACATAAGCTTCAATATAAAAATCAGTTTTAACCCTTTCGTCAAAACCAATAGTTACAGTTTGGTATAATGAATTGTAACCAATTTTTGTGATAATAATTTTATGTTTTCCGGGTTCAACATTTAATTTAAAAATACCTAAGCTATCAGCTTTTGTTGCATTAGTACGGTCAACCTTTACTGAGGCATAAGGCATAGATTCTCCAGTCTTCGAATCCATAACATGCCCAATAATCAACGATTCTTGAGCAAATAAATTTGAACAATTTAGGAGGAGTATAAAAGCTATAATTTTTTTCATGTGCAGAAATAAATCGTGTACAATATAAGCGATATTTTAAAAATAGAAATTCAAACACAATTTTTGATTTAAAACGTTATTCGTTTTAGATGATTAATATCATGTTGTTTAATGCAAATACTTTTGCATTTTTTGTATATGAGAATTTGATGAAAAAATCTAATCAAATACTAATTTAAAAGGTTTATAGAAAGAAAGTAAATACATTACTTATGGATAAGTTAAAGAACAAATTTGCCGAACAGGGAATTCAAAAAGCAACAGAAATTAGAGAGTTTATTAAAGCAAATGGAGATTTTGTTTTAGGTCAGTACACACTCGACTCTGTTTACTCAGGTGAAAAAGGTATGATAGGCCTCATTACCGAAACATCATTACTTGATGCTGAAGAAGGTATCAGATTCAGAGGACATAGTCTTCCTGAATTAAAAAAGAAATTACCTTGCTTGCAAGGTTCTGAAGAGCCTCTTCCTGAAGGATTATTTTATCTGATGTTGATGGATGAATTGCCAACATATGATGATATGTATGAAGTAGGAAGCAATTGGACAAAACGAGCAATCGTTCCTAACCATGTTTTTGATGTTATTGATGCATTTCCTGTTAACACACATCCAATGACGCAGTTTTCTGCTGCAATTATGGCAATGCAAACCGAATCAGAATTTGCGGCAGCTTATCGCAAAGGAATGAACAAAAAAGATTATTGGGATTACACCTTTGAAGATTCGATGAATTTGATTGCAAGATTGCCACGTGTAGCAGCTTACATTTATAGAAAAACGTATAAGAACGGAGTTCATATTGAGCCAAATCCGAAATTGGATTGGGCTGCAAATTTTGCACATATGCTTGGATATGGCGATAACGAATCGTTTAAGGAAATGATGAGAATGTATATGCTCATTCATGCTGATCACGAAGGTGGAAATGTTTCAGCACATGCAACACATTTGGTGGGCTCAGCTCTAAGCGATCCATATCTTTCATTCTCTGCAGCTATGAACGGACTTGCAGGGCCATTACATGGTTTGGCAAATCAAGAAGTAATTCGTTGGGTACTCGATTTACAAGCAGAATTAGGTGGCGGAAAACCAAGCAAAAAACAAATAGAAGAGTATATTTTAAAAACAATACATGATGGAAAAGTGATTCCTGGATACGGACATGCAGTGTTACGTAAAACAGATCCACGCTTTACTGCCCAAATGGAATTTGCTAAAAAATATATGCCTAACGATGAGTTGGTAAATATCGTTTGGGATATTTATGATATCGCTCCATCTGTATTAGGAACAATCAGTAAAATAAAAAATCCTTGGCCAAATGTTGATGCACATTCGGGTGCATTATTGGTTCATTACGGAATGAATGAGTATGATTTTTACACTGTTATGTTTGGTGTATCGAGGTCATTAGGAGTATTGGCATCACTCATTTGGGATAGAGCACTTGGTTTGCCACTCGAAAGACCAAAATCAGTAACGGTTGATTGGTTGAAGAAAACCATTTCCGCTAAAAAAGCTTCAGTATAATGTTTATTAAAGCCTATAAAAAAAGTATTATTTTATTTATTACAGCCGGAGTGTTCATAATGAACTCCGGCTGTGGTTTTTATTCGCAAACAGGTGCGTCAATTCCCCCAGATGCAAAATTGTTTTCGGTAAGTTATATTAACAATACAGCCAGTATTGTTGCGCCAACATTAAGTTCTGTTTTTACAGAAAAATTAAAGACTAAAATTATTAATGAAACACAATTAAAACTTACTACAGGCGAAGGAGATTTGCATTTTAGTGGTAAAATTATTGATTATAAAACGGCACCGGTTGCAGTTCAGAGTAACAGTACAAACTCTACAAACAGACTTACGATTACAGTCGAAATTTCGTTCGAAAACAGAAAAGACGAAAAGAAAAACTTTACCCAATCATTCACAAACTTTTACGACTATCCGTCCGAAAAAAATCTATCTTCTGTAGAAACGGAACTCATCAATACTATTTCAGATATGTTGATTCAGGATATTTTTAATAAAGCATTCGTAAATTGGTGAGTTAATTTTTTTTGCTTACTTCGTGCCTCATTAACATATTCTTTTGAATAAAGCACAATTCATAACATTAATCGAAAATCCCAAAAATCTTGATAAGTCGCATGTAAATGCACTTAAAAATATTGCTTCAGATTTTCCATATTTTCAGGCCAATCAAATGTTACTTGCAAGGGCATTATTTAATGAAAATCATTATGAATTTGAAAAGCAACTTAGAACAACCTCAGTTTATGTAGCGAATCGTGAAATTTTATATAGGTTTTTGAATGATCAACAACAAGCTGATATTGAAGAGACTATAACAGAAACAAATATTAATCAAATAGATGTTAGTGAAGTTTTAGCGGTATCGGCAGAATTTAACAGCGTAACTGAAAATGAGCCAGAAATCGAACTTGTTTCTGAGCAAATAAGTAAAGTACAACAATCAGAAATACCTAAAGAAATTGAAGTTGTAGATGTTGAAATGACATCTCATGTTAATGAGGTTCATTCGTTTTCGGAATGGCTGACATTAAGTTCTGGTAGTAAAATAATTGCTCATGACGAAGTAGAAATTTCGGTAGAAAAGAATGAATTAACGAAAGAACCAAACCAAACAGGAAAAACAGAAACTATTTTACCGTCTAATATACCTCAGTTTGAGTCGATACTCGATAAGTTTATTCGTGAGAATCCCAGTATTAGCAGGCTAAAAGCCGAATTTTATAATCCAGCAAATGTTGCTAAGCAAAGTGTTGAAGAAGATGAAGATTTGGTTACCGAAACGTTAGCCAATATTTACTATCAGCAAGGGGCATACAAAAAGGCAATTAGGGCATACGAAAAATTATGCTTGATATATCCTCATAAAATGTCTTTATTTGCCTCCCTTATTCAAAAAATTAAAGACGAAAATAAAAACGATTGATTATGTTTCTATTCATTGCCATACTGATTATCATCGCTTGTGTTTTTTTAACACTTGTAGTACTAATTCAAAACCCAAAAGGTGGAGGAATTGCAGCTAATTTCATTGCTCCACAACAAATTATGGGTGCAAAACGCTCAACCGATGTGGTTGAAAAAGCAACTTGGATTCTTGCAGTAATTCTTATTTCATTTTCATTACTTTCAAACTTTTTTCGCCCAACTGGCGAAAGTGAAACAGCAACACCTGAATCTCGTTTAAAAGAAAATATTGAAAATACAGCTACACCTGCAGCTCCTGCTCCTCAGCAACAAGCTCAGCCGGCTCAGCAACAACCAGCTGCGCAACCTGCTACTAAATAATAGCGTAAAGAAATTTATTAATAAGAAACGACTCAAATTTGAGTCGTTTTTTTTATGTTATTAAAACCTTCTCTGAATACTTGCACAAAATCCAAAGAAATAAGGATTTTGATTCACCCAATTTTCATTTGCAGTAATTGATGTAAGGCTATATTTGAATGTTGGCGAAGCCCCAATAGTAACCAAATCATTCACTTTGTATGTTACACTTGGGTTAAATTGAGCAAAGAAATTATTCCTAATACCCGGAAAACGATTCTCATCATTTACAATCAATACCCCAACATTATCGTATGAAACATATGCTGCATCAACTTTTGTAATAATCGCATAACTTAATCCTGCTGTCAACTCAATACCAAATTTGTTCTTGTGTGAGAATGAATATGTAAGTGTTATAGGAATCTCTGTCCAAGTGTATTTGATATGATTGGTATTTGAGTTACCATTGATGATAGAGTCGTTTACATTGGTCATCGAAACGCCTGGTTCGCTAATTCCAATATGAATAGAATTTGGCGATACAGTTGAAAATTGAAATGACTGCGAAAAGTTAGTGATGTTTACACCTGCCGAAATTTTCCAATGTTCATTTACATGATATCCAAGTAAGAATCCTCCCGACCAATCTATTGATGGAGATTCAATTTTGCTACGCAGTAAAATATTTTCAGCATAATTTCGGATGGAGTTTGTGGGTGCTGATAAATGATTATAGCAATATTGCATACCAAGCATTGCATTGATTGAAAAATGGGTTAAACCGTTTTGATTGGATTTTTTAGCTACGGTTTTTTTCGTTAAAATAATAGTGTCAAATTGATTTTTGATTTCAGAAATAGTTGAGCTGTTTTTTATTTCTTTATCAGCAGAAATCAATTTTTTAGTTGCAGTCGTAATGTTACTATCTGGTTTAATATTCGTTTGTGCCAAAAGGTTTTTTTCGTTTTTTACGTCATGATTAGCATCTAGATCACTTGTTATTATAGAGTTTGACGACTGATTTATTGAACGACCTACAAATTGAGTGTTGACATTTCGTTTAGATTTTTGATCTATTGGAAGCGCATTTTTATGTTGTTTATGCTTAACCAACAAAGTTTGTTTTTTTGAAATGGAAGTTTCACTTATTTGCTCAGCAATTTGTTCTATATGTTGCTTGTTTTTATGTGAAACGAAGTCTTGACTTATTTTTGATATTGTGCTTTTTTTGCTGTCGCTGTTATGATACTTTGTAATAGATTCAGACAGGATATTTTCAGGAATGACAGATATTTTTTTTGTGGTTTCTGTTATGTTGGAAGCAGATTGATTTAAGATTGTCTTTTCAGTCTGATGACTTAAGTTTTTGTATCCAAAATATGCGGCCGAACCAAAGAAAATAAGTAAAAGCGGTACCCATAAAAATTTTCTTAAATAATTACTTTCATCACCAGCCAATTTTGTTTCAATATGCTCCCAGCTTTTAGGATTTAATGAGGGTGCAAAATTTTCAACTTTTTCTGAAATTATTTTTTCAAAATCATCATTAGGTAATTCATTGGCAATCTTCTCCCACAACGATTCCGAAGGTTTATATTCAGTATCGTTTAGCTTTTTCTTTAGCTTGCTTTTAAATAATTTATTTTGGTTCCTGAAAAGGTTCATTTAAAATCTGATAATGTTTGCGTAATACTTGTTTCATAAAATTTCTTGCTCTCGAGTATTGTGATTTTGAGGTTCCTTCAGCTATATCTAAAATGACTGCAATCTCTCGATGAGTATAACCTTCAATTGCAAAAAGATTAAAAATCATTCGATAACCTTCGGGCATTTGTTGAATGAGGGTAATAATTTCTTTTTCAGAGATTTTATCTATCACATCCGATTCAAAAACACCTTCAACATTTTCGATATCAAGTGACTCCCTAAATTGTCGTGATCGTTGTTTAAACATATTGATGGATGTAAAAATCATAATACGTCTGACCCAACCTTCAAAACTACCTGCATTCTTAAATGTCGAGATGCTTTTAAATACCTTCAGAAAACCTTCTTGTAACATATCTTCAGCCTCAGCCCGGTCTTTAGCATATCGCATACAAACACCAAGCATTTTTGATGCAAAATGATCGTATAGTTCCCTCTGGCACATACGATTGCCATTAATACAACCTTTTATTATTTCTAGCTCGTTGTATTGCATCCTATCCATCAAGTCAAATATACAATTGAAATGGTTGTGCTAACGACAAAAAAATCTAAAAAAGACAGATGTTGTCAGATTTTCGGGTTAAGTTTGCCGCCCTATGTGAAAAACTGTCACCTAAAAACAGGTGGCACAACTTATGTTAACTAGGGCTTATAAGAATAATTTAAAATCAATATAAACATATAAATCACTATGGCAGTATCATTGAAACCATTGGCAGACAGAGTTCTAGTTGAACCTGCAGCCGCAGAAGAAAAAACAGCATCAGGAATTATTATCCCTGACACTGCAAAAGAAAAACCTCAAAGAGGAAAAGTTGTTGCAGCCGGTACCGGAAAAAAAGATGAACCGATGACAGTAAAAGCTGGAGATACAGTACTATACGGCAAATATGCCGGAACAGAAATAACTGTTGATGGTAAAGAATATCTCATCATGCGTGAGTCTGATATTTTCGCAATTATTTAATAGCCTTTAGCTGTTAGCAAAAATCATTTAAAATTCAACATTTAAAATTTAACATTAAATAAACATGGCAAAAAAAATCCAGTATAGCGTAGAAGCCCGTGATGGTTTAAAACGTGGCGTTGATGCTTTAGCAAACGCAGTAAAAGTAACTTTAGGACCAAAAGGTCGTAATGTAGTTATTGATAAGAAATTTGGTTCACCAACAATTACTAAAGATGGTGTTACCGTTGCTAAAGAAATTGAATTGAAAGACCCAATTGAAAATATGGGTGCTCAAATGGTAAAAGAAGTTGCTTCTAAAACTGCTGATTTAGCAGGTGATGGAACAACAACAGCTACTGTTTTGGCGCAGGCAATTGTTGGTGCAGGTTTAAAAAATGTTGCTGCAGGAGCAAATCCAATGGATTTAAAACGTGGTATTGATAAAGCTGTTGAAGCAGTTATCGAAAGTTTGAAAAAGCAATCACAAAAAGTTGGTGACGATAATAAAAAAATCCAACAAGTTGCAAGTATTTCGGCCAACAACGATGAAGTTATTGGCAAGTTGATTGCTGATGCAATGGCTAAAGTTGGTAAAGAAGGTGTTATTACTGTTGAAGAAGCAAAAGGAACAGAAACTGAAGTAAAAACAGTTGAAGGAATGCAATTTGATCGTGGTTATCTTTCTCCATATTTCGTAACTAACCCAGAGAAAATGGAAGTTGAAATGGATGCTCCATTCATTTTAATTTACGATAAAAAAATATCGAACATGAAAGAACTTCTTCCTGTTCTTGAACTTGTTCTTCAAACTGGAAAAGGACTTTTAATTATCTGTGAAGATGTTGAAGGTGAAGCTTTGGCAACTTTGGTTGTAAATAAAATTCGCGGATCATTAAAAATTGCTGCTGTAAAAGCTCCAGGATTTGGAGACAGAAGAAAAGCAATGTTGGAAGACATCGCAATTCTTACTGGAGGTACTGTAATAAGTGAAGAGCGTGGTTTTAAATTGGAAAATGCAGATTTGACTTATCTTGGAAAAGCAGAAAAAATTTCGATAGATAAAGATAACACAACAATCATTAATGGTGCCGGTAAAAAAGAAGATATCGTTGGACGTGTTAATCAAATCAAGGCGCAAATTGATAGTTCAACATCTGATTACGATAAAGAAAAATTGCAAGAGCGTTTGGCTAAATTAGCTGGTGGTGTTGCTGTACTTTATATCGGTGCTGCTTCTGAAGTAGAAATGAAAGAAAAGAAAGACCGTGTTGATGATGCTTTGCATGCAACTCGTGCTGCGGTTGAAGAAGGAATCGTTGCAGGTGGTGGAGTGGCTTATATCCGTGCAATTGATGCGTTGGATAAAATGAAAGGCGCAAACGAAGACGAAACTACAGGCATTCAAATTATCCGCAGAGCTCTTGAAGAGCCATTGCGTCAAATAGTTGAAAATGCAGGTGACGAAGGTTCGGTTATAGTAAATAAAGTGAAAGAAGGAAAAGCCGATTTCGGTTACAATGCTCGCACTGAAGTTTATGAAAACTTAATTGCAGCGGGTGTTATCGATCCTACAAAAGTTTCTCGTGTTGCTTTGCAAAATGCAGCATCAGTGGCAAGTATGATTTTAACTACTGAATGTATTTTAGCTGAAGAAAGAGAAGACAAGCCAGGAATGCCTGCTATGCCAGGTGGAATGGGCGGTGGAATGGATGGAATGTACTAAGATTTAGAATCTTAAAATAACAATGACCCGAATCACCCGATTACTATCGGATTGTTTCGGGTTTTTTGTTGAATAAATATATCTTCGAAGTTTACTAAAAAAATATGTTGATCGACAAGTTTGGACGTGTACACGATTACCTTAGAATTTCATTAACGGAATCTTGTAATTTACGTTGCAAATATTGTATGCCCGAAGATTATACATTTCCTGCAGTACTTCCTAAACATTATATGACTGCAGATGAAATAGATCATATCGCCAAAATATTTATCAGACTTGGAGTAAATAAAATTCGTTTAACGGGTGGAGAACCTTTGCTGAGAAAGGATGCTAAAAAAATTATCGAAAATTTTGCGAAATATACATCTGTTGATACAAATGAAAATCCGATAAAATTGACCATTACTACTAATGGAATTTTAGTGCATCAGTTTATTGATGTTTTCCAAAATGCAAATCTACATTCTGTTAATTTGAGTTTGGATACATTGATGCCCGACAGATTTGAAAATATTACCAAACGAAATAGCTTTCATAAAGTTCTTTCAAATATGCACCTGTTGTTACAAAATAATTTTCATGTAAAATTAAATGTTGTTGCAATGAAAGGTGTGAATGATGATGAACTTACCGATTTTATTCAACTCACGCGTGACTTTCCTTTACATGTAAGATTTATAGAATTTATGCCGTTTCAAGGTAATGAGTGGAATAAAAATAAATTGATTTCTTATAAAGAAATGCTCGACAGAGCTTCACATTTTTTTGAAGTGATTCCATTAGAAAATAAGAAACACGATACTGCCAAAAAATTCAAAGTGCTCGGACATGAAGGTACATTTGCTTTTATCAATACCATGAGCGAACCTTTTTGTGGAGATTGTAATCGCATTCGATTAACGGCAGACGGTAAATTGAAAAATTGTTTGTTTTCAAAAGGTGAAATTGACCTACTTACGCCATTAAGAACAGGGGAAAATATTTTGCCGTTGATTCTATCATCAATTGAAAATAAGCAACAAAAGTGGGGTGGACAGGAGTTGTTTGACAATACTGAAAACCGAAGTATGATTGCAATAGGAGGGTAACAAAATGATTCAGGAAATTTATTTTTTACTACTTATTGCAATCGTGGCATTTTTATATGCATCAGTGGGACATGGCGGTGCGAGTGGGTATTTGGCACTAATGGTTCTTTTTGAAATCAGTCCTTTAATCATGAAACCGTCAGCATTATTGCTAAATATTTTTGTATCGGCAATTGCATTTTTTCAGTATTACCGACAAGGTTTTTTTAAATGGAAATTGCTTTTTCCTTTTATCATCACTTCCATTCCATTATCATTTATCGGTGCAAAAATTCAGATTGATGCGCACACTTATAAAGTAATCTTAGCCACTTGTTTGTTTGCAGCAATTCTTAGATTGATTGGTGTATTTGGTAAAACTGATATCGAAAATTCGAAAGCAATGAACTTTTCGCTTGCACTGATTATAGGAGGAATTATTGGATTCATATCAGGAATGATTGGCATTGGTGGAGGAATTTTACTGAGCCCCGTTTTACTTTTATTGCATTGGGCCAAAATGAAAGAATCAGCTGCGGTATCAGCATTATTTATTTTTTTAAATTCAGCTGCAGGGATTGCTGGAGCATTTTCGTCATTACAAAACATTTCATCACAAATTTATATTTGGGCATTGGCAGGAATACTTGGAGGTACACTCGGTGCTTATTATGGCAGTGCCCGTTTTAATAATGTAGTTTTAAAATATATTTTAAGCGTGGTGCTTATTTTTGCATGTATAAAATTAGTGATTACTTAATGGTTACTGTTGAAGAGGCTAAAAAATTATTGTGTGAAAATATTCAGCACACAGGTGTAATAGAAGTAAATATTCTCGATTCGTTGAATTGTGTTTTGGCTTCAACAATTATTTCACCCATCGATTTACCTTCATTCGATCAATCGTCAATGGATGGATATGCAATTAATGCAGGTAATGATTTAGATAGAAAAGAATTTGAAGTAATTGGAGAAATTAAAGCAGGTGACGATTCAAATATTACGTTAAAAGTTGGACAGGCTGTTCGAATTTTTACTGGTGCAAAAATTCCTTTACATACTGATTCGATTGTTGTTCAGGAAAAAGTTACAGAAGAGAATGGGACATTATTTTTGCAAGAGAAAATAAAAATTGCAGATTGTATTCGTAAAATAGGAACTCAAATAAAATGTGGTCAAATCGCTCTCGAAGCTGGCTCTATAATGAATCCAGCCTCAATTGGTTTTGTTGCTTCATTGGGTATTGGTAAGGTTAATATTTTTAGCAAACCAGAAGTTTCCATTATTGTTACCGGTAACGAAATAGTTTCACTTGATGATGAATTAACAAATGCAAAAGTGTTCGAGTCAAATTCATATACACTAACTTCAGCTTTAAGCCAGATGGGCATTCGTGTTAAAAGTACTCATCTAACTGAAGATGATTTGGAAGTGCTGAAACATAAAATAAATACTTGTTTAATAAACGCTGATATTGTTTTAATAACCGGAGGAATTTCGGTAGGTAAATATGATTTTGCTTATGAAGCAATGTTAGCATGCGGAGTAGAAACAATTTTTTATAAAGTATTGCAAAAACCTGGAATGCCAGTTTTTGCTGGGAAGTTTAGGCGTAAATTAATTTTTGCTTTACCTGGAAATCCGGCATCAGCATTGGTGTGTTTTTATCAGTATGTTTATCCTTCAATAAAACAGATGCAGGGTTTTCAAAATATATATTTGCCAACAGCAAAGTGTAAATCACATAAAGAAATTAATAAAAAAACGGGGAAGGCTCATTTTATTCGTGCTACTTTATCGGATGGTTTTGTAACAGAATTGGATGGTCAGGATTCGAATATGCTTCGCTCTTTTGCTCAAGCCAACGGATTTATTTATCTTGGAAAGGAAACTGAAAAAGTATTACCCGGAGAAGAAGTTGAATTTCATTTTTTACCTTTTAATACGATATAAATGAAAGTATTACTTTTTGGGATATTATCTGAAATAACCAAAGCAACTGAAATTGAAATAGCTGATGTGCTAACTGTTGATGATTTGAAAAATCGAATGTATGAAAAGTATCCGATGCTTCAGAACCAGCAGTTTTTTGTTGCAATCAACCATGAAAAATCAATAATTAATGAAAAGATAAAACCCGGTGATAAAATAGCATTGTTACCAGCTTTTGCAGGAGGATAAATTCACATATGACAGAAGAAAAAAAAGAACCTATATTTTTCCAAGAAGGCCCAATTATGCCTGATAAAATTGCTTCAAGTATTGCTCATCATAGCAAGAAAAAAAATATTGGAGCGCATCAAATTTTTATGGGACAAGTGCGTGAAGACGAAATAAACGGACGCAAAGTAAAAGCCATTGAGTATTTTGTTTATCACGAAATGGCCCAAAAAGAAATGGCAAAAATAAGAATTGAAATTTTGCTAAAATATAAATTGACATGTGCTCATATCATACATAGCCAAGGCATTGTTGAATCAGGTGGAATATGTTTTTTTGTATTTGTTTCGGCACCACATCGCACTGCAGTTTTTGATGCCTGCACTGAAATGGTAAACAGAATAAAAAAAGAAGTGCCAATTTTTGGTAAAGAGATTTTTGAAGACGATTCGCATCAATGGAAAGAAAATAAAAATTAACATGCAAGACATTACACATAAAAGCTCAACACTAAGAGTTGCAACTGCACAAGCTGTCGTTAGGGTTGGTGGAAGCAATACAATCGATTTAATTATAAAAAAAGAAATACCAAAAGGTGATGTTTTTGAAATGTCGAAAGCTGCTGGCTTGCTTGCAGTAAAAAAAACTTCAGATGTAATTCCAGATTGCCACCCCATGCCAATTGAGAGTGCAAAATTTTCATTTGATATTTCGGGTTTGGATATAAAAATTATTCTCGAGGTAAAGACAATTTACAAAACAGGAGTTGAGGTTGAAGCGATGCACGGTGCATCAGTTGCTGCTCTTACCATGTATGATATGTTAAAACCTGTAGACAAAGAAATTGAAATTTGTTCGATTAAATTGATCGAAAAACGTGGAGGAAAATCAGATTTTATTGATAAATATAAAACGGATTTGACAGCAACAGTTATCGTTTGTTCTGATTCGGTTTCGGCAGGAAAAAAAACGGATAAGGCAGGTAAAGCAATAATAAAAAAACTTGAAAATTGCGGCATAAAAAATATTTCATACGAAGTAATTGCCGATGATTCAAATATGATTGCAGATAAATTTATTGCTTATATCAATGCGAAAGTTGATCTGTTGATTTTTTGTGGAGGTACTGGATTGTCAGCTCGAGACAATACTCCTGAAACAATAAAACCTTTGCTCGACAGAGAAATTTCATCAATAATGGAAACAGCTAGATCATACGGACAGCAACGCACACCTTATGCAATGCTATCGAGAGGTGTTGCCGGAATGAAAAATAGAACGTTGGTTCTTACATTGCCAGGCTCAACACGTGGTGCCGAAGAAACAATGGATGCACTCTTTCCTCATGTTTTACATATTTTTAGGGTGGTTGAAAACAAGGGGCACGATAAATTGTAAATTGGTTTCTGTTTTCCGTAGTTTATTTAAAATTTAACTCAAATTAAATACAGAGTATTTTTAATGCATATTTTCGAAGCGTTTTTATTTTATTGCGGGAAATTGAATAATTCAAATTTGATTATAGATGATATTTAAAGTGAAGGGTACTCAAAAGATTAGTGTAGTTGTATTGTGTTCTATTCTAATTATTTTGGCTTGTAAGCATGGAAAAACGGATGACGATGTGATTCCAAAACCAGCAGATACAACTCATGTTTTTGTTAATACCAATGCAATTGACAGTGTTTGTTTTGACGAACAAATTCTTCCTCTTTTAGTGTCAAATTGCGCCAAATCAGGATGCCATGATACTGTTACTAAGCAATCAGGAATTGTGGTTACAAGTTACGATTACTTAAAAACGACTTTATCGGGAACATTATTAATGCAATCGTTAAGAGATAGCGGACAATTAGGAATGCCCATTTCAAATAAATTAACAGCTGATCAGGTTAAATTAATTCAAACATGGGTAAATCAAGGAATGAAACGAGGAATCGATTGTCAAGGTCCATGTGATACATCAAATGTTACTTATAGCGGTTCGGTTTTTCCTATCATTCAAAATTATTGTTTAGGATGTCATATTTCATCAGGTACATTACTTACAAATTATACTCAGGTAAAAGCAAAAGTTACCGATGGTAAGTTATTTTGCACAGTTAGCTGGGCAGGAGGATGCCAACCTATGCCACAAGGTGGTGTGCAATTATCGCAATGTAATATCAGAAAAATAAAAATTTGGATTGATGCTGGAGCTCAAAATAATTAATTGAACAGATGAAAAAGAATATAGCTTATTTATTTACTTTATTAATAATGGTTTCGATTGGTGTGAAAATATTTGCATCTGCATCGGGACAATCAGGAAAGTCAGGAGCTCCCGGAGAAGGAACCTGTACCTCTTGTCATGGTGGAGCTAGTACTGGAAACATTGCTATTACTCACAATATTCCTGCTGGAGGATATGTGTTGGGAACAACATATACTATTACTGTAACAGTTACACAAACAAGTATATCTTTATTTGGATTTGATTGTACAATTCTCACTTCTTCAAATACAAATGCCGGAACAATTGTAGTTACCAATTCAACACAAACTAGAACGTTAACAAGTGGTGTTAAAACCAATATTACTCATCGCTCGAATGGCGGAACAGGAACAGGTTCACATGCTTTTCAATTTAACTGGACAGCTCCGGCTACAAATATTGGCAATGTAACAATTTATGCAACAGGCCTGGCAGCAAATGGAAATAATGGAACTTCTGGAGATTTTACTTACGCAACAAGTTTGGTAATTACTCCTAGTGCATCGGCAACAAGTATTGCAACCGGAGCAATCGCTGGTAGTCCTTTTTGCAATGGTCAAACAGGTATTTCAATTCCATACACAGCAACTGGAACATATACTACCGGAAATATTTTTACTGCACAACTTTCAAGTTCAACAGGTTCATTTACCACACCCACAATTATAGGAACAGTAACATCAACAACAAGTGGTTCAATAACAAGTAACATTCCAATTCCTAATACTGCCGGAACAGCCTACAGAGTTAGAGTTGTGTCGAGCACACCAGCAACAACCGGAACTGATAATGGAACAAACCTCACCGTTAATATTTGTGCAACAACTTATGTCACCACCGGAACCATTTCAGGAAGTCCGTTTTGTGATACGCAAATTGGAATACTCATTCCATATAATGCTGTTGGAACCTACACAGCAGGAAATGTTTTTACCGCTCAATTATCAGATGCAACAGGATCATTTTCATTCCCTTTAAATATTGGTTCGTTAACTGCTATAACATCAGGTGTAATTACCAGTTCGGTAGGAATTCCGGCTATTGCTGGAACGCAATATAGAATTAGGGTTGTTGCAAATACTCCTGTTATCACCGGAACTGATAACGGAGTGAATTTAGCTGTTCGACTTTGTTATGCAAATTCAATAACAACGAGTGTAATTAGCGGAAGTCCTTTCTGCGAAAATTCAAGTTTCAATGTTTCGGTTCCATTTAATTTTACCGGAACATTTACCGGAAATTATACAGCTCAATTATCAGATGCCAATGGAAGTTTCGCCAACGCATTAACAATAGGTACAGGAACAACAAGTCCAATATTGGCAATTATTCCATCAAATACAGCAAAGGGAACAGCATACAGAATTAGAGTTGTAAATAATAATCCAAATATATTAGGAACAGATAACGGTGCTAATCTTTCTGTAAATACTTGCAACGCAGTTTTGGTAGATACAATATGGAGTGGTCCGTATTGTACATCTACAACATACAATTGTAATGTGCCATTTAAAATTATCGGAACATCTACAGGACCATTTATTGCAGAACTTTCAGATGCCAGTGGAAATTTTACAAATGCCACAACTATAGGCTACGGTTATAACCCACCAATTGCTGCTGTAATACCCGAAGGAACTTCAATTGGGAGCAGTTATCGTGTGAGAGTTAGAGATATGAACACCGGATTTTTATCTTCGGCCAACACAAATAATTTCAGAATAAACACTTGTTTAAATACTGATGTGAATGATATCAGTTTTGACGAAGCAATTCGTATTTATCCTAATCCTAACAACGGAGTTTTTGAAATAATGTTTACCAATACATCGGCTATGCCAATTTCTATTGGTGTTTATAATTTAGTTGGTGAATTGTTACAGGAAATAGATTCAACAAAAATCCAATCGAATTCACTACTTCATTTCGATAATAGTTCTTTAAAAAGTGGAATTTATTTTCTGAGAATGCAGTCGAATGAAAAAGTGATGATGAAGAAAATCCTGATTCATGATTAGTTAAAAACGTATTTCGGATTATTCTTTTATCACATCAAAGCTTTTTATTGTGGATAACAGGCATTAGTTATCACAAATCCGAATTTATTTCTATTTTGCATACATGAGCGTTGAACTAAATAATAAAAAAGTCATCAACTCCTGGGCAATGTACGATTGGGCGAACTCCGTTTTTTCGTTAACAATTGCTACAGCAATTTTTCCTCCGTATTACGAAAGTGTAAGTAAAGCAGCAGCAATAGCTTCTGGCTCGGCCATAAACGGTCCTTATTACATTGATTTTCTTGGGATGAAAATTGTAAATGCGGCACTTTATTCTTACGCACTTTCAATTGGTTTTTTATTGGTCACATTTTTTAGTCCAATATTATCAGGAATTGCAGATGCTCGCAGAAATAAAAAATCGTTTCTTAAAATGTTTTGTTACATGGGTTCTACAAGTTGTATGCTTATGTATTTTTTTAATCCATCAACCGTACATATTGGTATCATACTTTTTATCATTAGTCTTTTTGGTTTTGGAGGAAGTATTGTTTTTTACAATGCGTTCTTACCAGAAATTGCCAGTGAAGATCAATTTGACAGAGTGAGTGCTCGTGGTTTTTCAATGGGTTATATTGGGAGTGTAATTTTATTGATTGCCAATTTAGTTACCATTATGTTTCCCGAATGGTTCTTTCCAGTTCAGTCAAAAGCAAACGAATTGTTGAATGCTTCACCATCTCTAAATGCTGCATCTGCTTTAAGTGAAGCTAAAGATTATTATGTTGGTGTTGCAAGTAGATTAGCATTTGTTTCGGTTGGAATTTGGTGGGCAGGATTTGCTCAAATTACTTTTAAAAATTTACCCGAAGAAGCTCCAGAAAAAAAATATGAAGGAAATGTTTTTACAAAAGGTTTTCAGGAAATCAAAAAAGTGTGGATTGAAATTCAAAGCAATGTTGAACATGGAAAAATTCGCAGATATCTGTGGGGTTTCTTTTTTGTGAGCATGGGATTGCAAACTGTATTGTATGTAGCAAGTTTGTTCGGTTCGCAAGAGTTGCATTTACCCACTCAAGATTTAATCATTACCATTCTTATCATACAATTAATTGCAATACTTGGAGCTTGGGTTTTTTCTAGAGTTTCAGCTAAACTTGGAAATATTCATACACTCATTATCATGATTATTGTTTGGATAATTATATGCGGTATTGCATATAAAATTACTACAGCTGCCGAATTTTATACTTTGGGTGCGTTGGTAGGAATTGTGATGGGAGGTATACAATCAATGTTTCGTTCTACTTATGCAAAACTAATTCCTACAACAACAAAAGATCACGCTTCGTATTTCAGTTTTTACGATGTGTGCGAAAAATTGGCAATTGTAATCGGAACATTTAGTTTTGGGATTTTACTTGATGTTACAGGAAATATGCGTGCATCCGTTTTGACACTCGCTGTTTATTTTGTGATAGGATTATTTTTTATTATGAGAATTAAAAATTTTAAATCATTGGCGGTATAAATGAAAGTAGATTTATTCATTCCATGTTTTATTGATCAGCTAAGGCCAGAAACAGCTTTTAATATGATTAAAGTTTTGGAGAAAGCTGGCTGTCAGGTTAATTATGATGTGAACCAAACTTGTTGCGGACAAGCAGCTTTTAATGCTGGTTTTTGGGATGAAGCACGTGAAGTTGGACAAAAATTATTGAACGAAGTTTCGAATAGTAAAAATCTAATTAGTCCATCGGCTTCTTGTGTTGGAATGATTAGAAATTCATATGACTTGCTTTTTCAAAATTCATCATATCACAATAAATACCATCAGTTAAAAAAGAAAACTTTTGAACTCAGCGAATTTTTGGTTGATGTGTTGAAAGTTACCAATTTTGGTTCGATGCTTTACGGAAAAGCAACTTATCACGATTCTTGCAGTGCATTGCGCGAGTGCCGAATAAAAACACAACCTCGTGAGCTACTTAAAAATGTTCAAGGACTTGAATTGATTGAAATGAAAGATACCGAAACATGTTGTGGTTTTGGAGGTTCGTTTGCTGTTAAGTTTGAACCAATTTCAGTAAGCATGACAGAGCAAAAAATTGAAAACGCAATGGCAACCGGTGCCGAGTATATTATTTCAACCGACTACTCTTGCTTGCTTCAAATGGATTCGTACATCAAGAAAAAAAATCTTCCAATAAAGATTTTGCATATAGCCGATGTGCTTGCGCAAGGACTTTAATTGATTTAAGATTTTAGATTGACGAATTAAGAATTTATACATTTACTTTGAATTGTAATTTACATCATCAAATAATCAAATCAACGAATAATCAAATCTAAAATCTTACATCACTAATTGTAAATCAAATGACTTTAATAATTCTCGGAATACTCGTAATGTTAGTTGGCACAGTTGTGTTGGCAAAAAATGAAATTTTAAAACGATTTACATCAACAGTTCGTTCAGTTGGTTTGTTTCTGATTGTTGCCGGTATTGCAACTTCATGTTTCAAGCAAATTGATGCCGGACAAGTAGGAGTGAAGATGCTTTTTGGAAAAGTGGAAGATGATGTATTGAGCAGCGGATTAAATTTTATCAATCCGGTTTTAGAGGTAAAAACGATTGATGTGAAAACGCAAAATTATACCATGAGTGGAGTTCACGATGAAGGTGCAAAAGCTGGCGATGATGCTATTCGTGTTTTATCAGCAGATGGTTTGGAAGTGACGATTGATCTTACTGTTTTGTATCGTGTGGTTCCTTCAGAAGCACCTCGTTTGTTAAAAGAAACAGGTTTGGATTATAACGATAAAATTGTTCGTCCTATAACGCGAACTAAAATTAGAGACAATGCTGTTTATTATGATGCAGTAGCATTGTACTCAAGCAAGCGTGACGAATTTCAATCACGTATTTTTAAAAGCATTGAAGGCGATTTTAATAAACGTGGTTTGATTTTAGAGCAACTGCTTGTACGTAATATTACGTTGCCACTTTCGGTAAAAGCAAGCATCGAATCAAAAATAAATGCAGAACAGGATGCACAAAAAATGCAATTTGTGTTGCAAAAAGAACGTCAGGAAGCAGATCGTAAACGTGTGGAAGCACAAGGTATTGCCGATTATCAACGCATTATTTCAAGCGGATTAACCGATAAACAATTACAATACGAAACCATCAAAGCAAATTTAGAATTGGCAAAATCGCCAAATGCAAAAGTCATTGTTTTAGGTAAAGGAAATAATCCTTTGATTTTGGATGGGAAATAAATCTGATTTGATGATGAGATAATTTGATATTTTATCTCAACAAATAAATATCTTTTTTAATTTCATAACTACCATTTGCAATATCAGTGTAATTGATAACTGCATGATACATGCCTTGTTTGCAAGGTACACCATGAGGATTGTTTAAAACATAACCGTTCCAACCATGGAGATAGTCAGAAGATTCAAATAATAAATTCTCTTGTAAATCAAAAATGTGAGTAGTGATTGATTTCAGATTTATCCGATTACTGGGAATTACTTTATAGGTACTATTACATTCCATATCCCCACGCTC
>CANKGI010000007.1 GCA_947481365.1 Bacteroidota bacterium
CATGTGATGGCACGTGCCGTTAAAGATATTTTTTGTAGATATAAAACATTACAAGGTTTTCAGGTAAAACGTAAAGGTGGCTGGGATACACACGGATTGCCAATTGAATTACAGGTTGAAAAGCGTTTAGGAATTACAAAAGACGACATCGGGAAAAAGATTTCTGTTGCCGAATACAATGCCGAATGCCGTAAAGATGTAATGCAATTTAAAGATGTGTGGGACAATCTCACAACGCGGATGGGTTATTGGGTTGATTTAGAAAATCCATACATTACTTATGAAAACGATTACATCGAAACGCTTTGGTTCCTTTTAAAAAAATTATACGACAAAGGCTTATTGTATAAAGGTTACACCATTCAGCCCTACTCACCTGCTGCAGGAACAGGTTTGAGTTCACATGAACTCAATCAGCCGGGAACATATAAAGATGTGAAAGATACCACTGCGGTTGCTCAATTTAAAATGGTTGACAGTTCACAGTTATCAGTTCACAGTAAGGATATAGGTGAGACTTACTTCCTAGCATGGACAACAACACCATGGACATTACCATCAAATTGTGCTTTGGCTATTGGAGAAAAAATTGATTACGTTGTTGTAAAAACATTTAATCAATATACACATCAGCCCATTACTGTAATTCTTGCAAAAAAATTAGTCGGCAAATATTTTTCATCTGAAAATGCTGAAATAAAATTGGAAGATTATAAAGCAGGTGATAAAAAAATTCCTTTCGAAATAATCAAAGAAATAAAAGGAAAAGATCTCGAAGGAATTCGTTACGAACAGTTGCTTCCTTTTGCTAAACCTGATAATGGCGATGCTTTCAAAGTTATTATTGGTGATTTTGTAACTACCGAAGATGGTACCGGAATCGTTCACATTGCTCCTAGTTTTGGTGCGGATGATTTCAGGGTTGCAAAGCAAAATGGAATCGGAAGTTTAACTTTAGTTGACAAACGTGGAAAATTTTTACCTGAAGTAAAAGATGGTATTTTTCTTTACGGTGATGAGCATGTGAAAGAAGCTTACCTCACTGATGATGAGAAGAAATTTGAACTCGGCAGGCAAAAAGAACATCTTGTAGGTGTGATGAAAGATACATCGAAACTCGAGTATTTGAGTGTTGACGAACGTATCGTTTTGAAACTTCAACTCGAAGGAAAATTATTTAAAAAAGAAAAATACGAACACACGTATCCGCATTGCTGGCGTACCGATAAGCCGATTTTATATTACCCGTTGGAAAGCTGGTTTATCAAAACTACAGCAGCAAAAGACCGATTGGTTGAGTTGAATAAAACAATTAACTGGAAGCCAGAACATACAGGAACTGGCAGGTTTGGCAATTGGTTAGAGAATTTAGTTGATTGGAATTTATCACGCTCTCGTTATTGGGGAACGCCACTTCCAATTTGGAAAACTGCAGATGGAAGTGAAGAAAAATGCATCGGTTCGATTGAAGAATTGAACAGTGAAATAAGAAAATCTGTTGATGCAGGTTTCATGGAATCAACTTTCGAAATGAAGGATTTACATAAGCCTTTTGTTGATAATGTGATACTCGTTTCTTCAGCAGGAGAAAAAATGCATCGCGAAGCAGATTTGATTGATGTGTGGTTTGATAGCGGTGCTATGCCTTATGCACAGTGGCATTACATGGGAAAAGAAAACACTCAACCATTTGATAAAAATGGAGCATTCCCTGCAGATTTTATTGCAGAAGGTGTGGATCAAACACGTGGTTGGTTTTTTACACTTCATGCCATTTCTGTTTTGTTGTTCGATTCGGTTTCTTATAAAAATGTAATTGCAAACGGATTGGTGCTTGATAAAAACGGAAACAAAATGAGTAAGCGTTTGGGCAACGCGGTTGATCCGTTTGAAACAATTGCAAAATATGGTGCTGATGCAACACGATATTACATGTTGGTTAATGCCGATCCGTGGGATAATTTAAAATTTGATGTGGATGGAGTGGCAGAAGTTCAACGCAAATTTTTTGCTACTTTATACAATGTGTATTCGTTTTTTGGATTGTATGCTAACCTTGATGGTTTTACCTATAACGAAAATGAAATTCCGATAAACGAACGCCCCGAAATTGACCGATGGATTTTATCACTACTTAACTCGCTTGTAAAAAATGTGGAGTTGCACATGGACGATTACGATCCGACTCCGGCAACTCGTGCTATTTATGATTTCGTTGGTGAGAATCTGAGTAACTGGTATGTTCGCCTTTGTCGCAGACGTTTTTGGAAAGGTGAATATTCACATGATAAAATATCTGCATACCAAACTTTATATACCTGTTTAGAAACTGTTGCAAAGCTGATGAGTCCGTTTGCACCATTTTATTCCGAAACATTATTTAAGGATTTAAACTCAGTAACCGGAAAAGACAAATCTAAATCGGTTCATCTTACTCATTTTCCAAAAGTAAATGAGCACATGATTGATAAAGTTCTCGAAACACAAATGGAGTATTCTCAGATTATTTCATCATTGGTTTTATCAATTCGTAAAAAAGAAAACATTAAAGTTCGTCAGCCGCTCCAAAAAATACTGATTCCAGTAGTTGATGCAAAAATAATGGACGAAATACGTCATGTAAAAGACCTGATTTTATCAGAAGTAAATGTGAAAGAGCTTGATTTTATTGATGCCATCGATAAAAATATTAAGGCAAACTTTAAAGTTCTAGGTAAAAAAGTTGGTCCTAAAATGAAACAAGTTGCTGAAGCTATCAGTAAATTTTCGCAGACTCAAATCAGTGAATTAGAGAAAAATGGAAATTTAGCTATTGATATTGAGGGAGTTTTGATAAATATTTCGACAGAAGATGTTGAAATTATTTCATCGGATATTGCTGGATATAAAGTGGCAAATGATGGTAAACTAACTGTGGCTCTTGATATTAGCATTTCTGAAGTACTTAAAGAGGAAGGAATAGCGAGAGAATTAGTTAGCAAGCTTCAAAATCTTCGCAAAGACTCTGATTTTGAGGTAACTGACAGGATAAATGTAAAAATAATTTCGCATCCTTATATAATTAATTCCATAAAATCTTATAAAACATATATTTGCACCGAAATTTTGGCAAACGATATTGAAATTTTAGATTCAATCAATTCGAATACCGAAATAGAAGTGGATGAAAATCTACTTAAAGTTCAAATAATAAAAGACTAACTGTCATGGCTAAAAAAAATAATAAAAAAGCAGCTCCTAAAAAAGTTGTAAAAAAGGTATCAGCTAAAAAGGTTGTTAAAAAAGTAGCCCCCCAAAAAGCTGCTAAAAAAGTGATAACCAAAAAGCCTGTTAAGCCTACCCGCTCATCAGGAGGGAAAGTAGCTTCTAAAAAGGTTGTAAAGAAAGTTGTAACTAAAAAAGCAGCACCAAAGAAGGCAGTAAAAAAAGTTGCTCCTAAAAAGGTTGTAAAGAAAGTCGTAGCTAAAAAAGCAGCACCCAAAAAAGCGGTAAAAAAGGTTGCACCTAAAAAGGTTGTGAAGAAAGTTATAACTAAAAAAGTAGCACCCAAAAAAGTGGTAAAGAAATTAGCACCAAAAAAGGTTGTGAAGAAAGTTATTGCTAAAAAGGTTGCTCCCAAAAAAGCAGTAAAGAAAGTTGCACCTAAAAAGGTTGTTAAGCCTGTTGTTGCAAAGAAAATCGTAAAGAAAGCTGAAGTAAAGAAAGTTACTAAATCAGTTGCAAAACCCGTTAAACCTATTGTTAAAAAGGAAGTGAAACCTGTTGCTAAGCCGGTTGTGAAACCTGTAATAGCAAAAAAACAGAATGTGGTTGTTAAACATGTAACAGTAACGATTGATAAAACAGCTGAAGAAAGAAAACCAACACCTTCAAAAAATATCGTATTCCCTGATCATAAAGACGAAACAATTGCAGAATATGTTGAGTCGAAAAGATACAGCGATAATGATTTAATTGAGTTCAAAACGTTAATCAATAGTAAAATTGCTGTTGCCAAAACAGAACTTGCAAATCTTATCGGACAAATGCAAAACCCAGGTTTAAACGCAGCTGCCGAAACGGATAATTCATACAAAACACTCGAAGATGGAGCATCAACAGCTGAGAAAGAATACATCAGTCAGCTTGCTGTTCGTCAACGTAAATTTATCGAGAATCTTGAAAATGCATTGGTTCGTATTGAAAACAAAACTTACGGAATTTGCCGTGTTACAGGAAAATTGATTTCAAAAGAAAGATTGCGTGCAGTGCCACATACTACTTTAAGTATGGAAGCAAAATTGCAACAATATAAATAACAATATTTTTAACCCATTAAAACTCCGCCAGTAATTATTGAGCGGAGTTTTTTTTTGAGGAATTTGTGATTTTGTTACCATTTGTTATTTGTTACTTTTGCGCACGAAACAGAATATAAAGGCTGTTCAAAATATTTATTAGTATGAATAAAAATCAACTTGCCATTACAGCATTTGTAATCGTTGCAATATTGGCAATCGATCAATGGGTGAAATATTATATCAAAACACATTTTTACATTGGTGAAGAGATTAATGTGATGGGAGAGTGGTTCAAGCTTCATTTTACCGAAAATTACGGAATGGCATACGGACTTGAGTTTGGAGGTAAAACAGGCAAAATGTTTTTAACGTTGTTTAGAATTTTTGCAGTTTGTGGTATAGGTTATTATATCATACATTTAATTAAAAAAGGTGCGCATACTTTGTACGTTGTTTCCTGGACAATGATTTGTGCCGGAGCATTAGGAAATATAATCGATAGCGTTTTTTATGGAGTGATTTTTGGATACGATGAATGGTTTCATGGCCGAGTGGTAGATATGCTCTATTTCCCTGTTATCCGTACAAATTTTCCATTATGGTTCCCAATTTGGAAAGGAGAGGATTTCGAATTTTTCCGACCTGTATTTAATATTGCCGATGCATCTATTTCAGTTGGCTTTATTTTGATTCTTATTTTTCAGAAGAAATTTTTTAAAGACGAAACGGAATCAAATCAGGAAGAAATTACCGAGAATTCTGTGGTTGAAGAAAAAAATCCTGAATAGTTTTTTTACTTTTAACTTTCTAATTGTTTAATTGGCTTGCGGCCTGAAGAATTGCAACTTGCCACTTTTTACATCATCCAAGTTCCACTCATTTATCTGAACTTTTCGCACACTATTTACATTTTGTTCAGCAATCATCACTTTGTTGGCATCTCTTAATTCAAATAAAATGGCGGTGTGTTCGGTCATTTTCCATTTAGTAATGGCGTTTCCCGATCTTGATTCCATGGTTACATTTTGAATATGAATGATATCACCTGGAAATATTTTTTCGGTTTTATAATTGATGGTTTTGCCAAAATTAAATGGAGGTTCCCATTTTGCATGAGCATAATTTAAAGCAGCATTTGCAAGGTCCCAGCATTCGCCACGGTCAACTTTTTTGCCTTTTACCGAATTGATATATTCGATAATTTTTGCGTTGGTTGGCGGTATTTCGTTATCTACAATATGAAAACTTAAACACAAAAAAATTATAATTAAAGTCTTCATTTTTATCTAAGAAATCTGTGCAATCTGTGGCTAATTAATTATTTCAAAACCCGTATATGGAACCAATGCTTTTGGTATTTTTATTCCTTCGGGTGTTTGATTGTTTTCGAGCAATGTTGCCACAATTCGAGGTAAAGCAAGCGCACTTCCGTTCAAAGTATGTACAAGTTGCATTTTTCCATCTTTGTTTTTAAAACGACATTTTAATCGGTTAGCCTGAAAGTTTTCAAAGTTCGATGTTGAACTCACTTCGAGCCATCGTTGTTGAGCTGCACTGTATGTTTCAAAGTCGAATGTAAGTGCCGAAGCAAAACTCATATCGCCACCACATAAGCGTAAAATGCGGTAAGGCAGTTCTAATTTTTCTAGCAAACCTTTTACATGGTTCACCATTTCATCTAAAATTTTATACGAATGATCGGGGTGAGCAATCTGAACTATTTCCACTTTGTCAAACTGATGCAAACGATTTAATCCTCTAACATGAGCACCGTAACTTCCTGCTTCACGTCTGAAACAAGGCGTATATCCAGCGTTTTTTATCGGCAACTCTTCTTCTTTCACAATCACATCACGATATAAATTAGTGATAGGAACTTCGGCAGTTGGAATCAAATATAAATCGTCAATTCCGATATGATACATTTGTCCTTCTTTGTCGGGAAGCTGTCCGGTTCCAAATCCCGAATCGGCATTTACCACGTTAGGCGGCATGATTTCGCGATAACCGGCTTTTGTAGCCTCATCCAAAAAGAAGTTAATCATTGCACGTTGCAAGCGAGCTCCTTTTCCTTTATAAACTGGAAAACCAGCACCGGCAATTTTGTTGCCTAGTTCAAAATCAATAATGTCGTATTTGGCAGCCAATTCCCAATGTGGTAAGGCACCTTCGAGTAATTTAGGAATTTCGCCATGTTCAAAAATGTTCAGATTTTCTTCAGGAGTTTTTCCTTCTGGAACAGAATCGTGCGGAAGATTTGGAAGTGTAATGAGTAAATCAAATAATTGCTGCTCGGTTTGTTTTTGTTTTTCTTCGAGCGTTTTATTCAACTCTTTTAATTCAGTTGTTCTTGCTTTTATTTTATCCGCTTCATCTTTCTGTCCGCCTTTCATCAAGTCGCCAATTTTTTTTGCAAGTTGATTAGCTTCGGCAAGATTGTTCTCTAAATCACGTTTGGCATTGCGTGTTTCTTCATCAAGTTTCAATACCTCATCAATTGCCTCAGCATGTTTTGGATTTTTTTTGGCAATACGTTTTTTAACGTCAGCTGTATTCTCCCGTATATAATTTATCTGTAACATTTTTAATTTTTAATTTCTCGCCAGCAATATTTTGTAAAGACGTTGCATGCAACGTCTCTACAATGTTTCGTGAATAATAACTTTCAACATTTTATCGCCTTGGCGAATGGCATCAACCACATCAACACCTTCAACCACTTTACCAAAACAAGTATGGTTGCGGTCTAAATGTGCGGTGTTTGTGCGACTGTGACAAACAAAAAATTGTGAGCCACCTGTATCTCTTCCGGCATGTGCCATCGATAATACACCACGATCGTGATATTGGTTTTCGCCATCCAGTTCACATTTTATTTTGTAACCTGGTCCACCACTTCCAATTCCATTAGGGCATCCGCCTTGTATTACAAAATCAGGAATCACACGGTGAAAAGTGAGTCCATCATAAAATCCGCTTTTTGCAAGCTTCACAAAATTGGCTACCGTGTTCGGTGCATCTTTGTCGTAAAAATTCACCTTCATGGTGCCTTTTTCGGTTTGTATTTCTGCTGTTGTCATATCTTTAATTAGTGATTTAGTGAATGAAAGAATGATTGAGTTGATAAATCTCATATTGAATCAATCTCTCAATTAATCAATTTTTTCGGCTGCGAAAATACATTTTTCTTCAATCTCAAAACATCTATTTTTCTGATTTCAATTATTGGGTTAAATTGCGCCAAAACTAAAATATTATGCAATACGATTTGATAGTTATAGGAAGTGGTCCTGGTGGATATGTAGCCGCAATTCGCGCTAGTCAGTTGGGTTTAAAAACTGCCATTGTCGAGAAATCTGAATTGGGAGGTGTATGTTTAAATTGGGGATGTATTCCTACAAAAGCATTGCTTAAATCGGCTCAGGTTTTCGAGTATATTAAGCATGCTAAAGATTACGGTATTAATGTTGGCGAGTCGAGTACCGATTTTGCAGCAGTGGTAAAGCGTAGCCGTGGAGTTGCCGATAATATGAGCAAAGGAATTTCATTTTTGTTAAAGAAAAACAAAATTGATGTGATTCAGGGATTTGGTAAATTGGTTTCGGGAAATAAAGTAGAAGTGACAGATTCGGCAAATGCAAAAACAATTTACGAATCGAAAAATATTATTTTGGCAACTGGCGCTCGCAGCCGCGAATTGCCAAACATCAAAATTGATGGTAAAAAAGTAATTGGTTATCGCGAAGCAATGACCTTACCCGAACAACCTAAAACCATGGTGGTTATGGGAAGCGGTGCCATAGGCAGTGAGTTTGCGTATTTTTATAATGCCATGGGAACCAAAGTTACGTTGGTTGAATATTTACCGGCTATACTTCCAATTGAGGATGAGGATGTGAGCAAAGAAATTACCAAAGCATTTAAAAAATCGGGCATCACGGTTATGACTGGTGCTTCGGTTGAATCAGTTGATACCAGCGGAAAATCGTGTAAAGTAAAAATCAAAACAGGAAACATTGTTGAAGATGTGGAATGTGATGTAGTGCTTTCGGCTGTAGGTATTCAAACCAATTTAGAAAATCTCGGTTTGGAACTTGTAGGTGTAAAAACCGATAAAGGAAAAGTATTGGTTGACGATTTTTATGCAACAAATATAAAAGGTGTTTATGCCATTGGCGATATTGTTAAAGGTCCTGCGCTAGCGCATGTGGCAAGTGCCGAAGGAATTATTTGTGTGGAAAAAATTGCCGGTCATCACCCTGAGCCATTAAATTATGGAAACATTCCGGGATGTACGTATACTTCGCCAGAAGTAGCTTCGGTGGGCATGACAGAGAAAGCTGCGAAAGAAGCAGGTTATGAAATTAAAGTGGGTAAATTTCCTTTTACAGCAAGCGGAAAAGCCAGTGCTGCCGGTGCAAAAGAAGGCTTTATTAAGTTGATATTTGATGCTAAATATGGCGAGTTTTTAGGAGCGCACATGGTTGGAGCAAATGTAACCGAGATGATTGCCGAAGTGGTTGTTGCTCGTAAATTGGAAACTACCGGAATGGAAATTATTAAATCGGTACATCCGCATCCAACAATGAGCGAAGCCATTATGGAAGCTGCAGCACAAGCTTATGGCGAGTGTATTCATTTATAAAATAGGAATTAAATATTTTTAAAAGCTGCCTTGTGCAGCTTTTTTTATGAAGGTGGAAAAAAGTTAGCTTTGAGCGATGTTAAAAAGGTGGTTCGATAAAAATAAATTTCACAAAGGAAATGTTGTAACGCTTTTACAAAGTGGTGTTGAGTTTTTTTCTGAACTCGAAAGAATGATACTTTCGGCAAATCATTTTATACATATTCAAATTTATATTTTTGATGATGATGAAATAGGAATGCACATCATTAATTTGCTAAAGAAAAAAGCTGCGCAGGGGGTAAAAATATTTATTGTGGTTGATGGTTATGGGTCGGAAAAAATTTCGAAACGCAACATTGAGGAAATGAAGAAGGTGGGAATAAAATTTAAAGTTTTTTCACCTGTTCAAAAAATACTCAAGTTTCAAATTGGCAGGCGACTTCATCATAAAATTATATTGGTTGATGGTAAATCAGCACTTATTGGTGGTATCAATATTTCAAACAGATACAATGGTTCGCTTGATGAAATTGCATGGCTTGATTTTGCTGTAAAAGTAGAAGGTGTTGTTTGTAATGATATTTTAATAGTGTGCGAAGATGTTTGGAGAAAGAAAATGAAATATTTTTTCAAAAATGAGTTACATCCTTTCATTCATCTTGAAAGAAAATCTGAAAATATTTCTGTTAGATTATTGCAAAATGATTTTGTAAGAAGGAACATTGAAATATCAAGATTTTACAGACAAAGCATAAAGAATTCATTCGAATCATTAACGATCGTAAGCAGTTACTTTTTGCCAGGAAACAGAATGCGTCATTTATTAAAAAAAGCCTCACAACGTGGAGTTAAAATAAAATTACTATTAAGTAGCAAAAGTGATGTAGGGTTGATGAAACATGCCACAGATTATTTGTATCCTTTTTTATTACGAAATGGCATTGAAATATATGAATGGCAAGCATCTGTAATGCATGGAAAATTGATGATCATTGATAACAAATTTACGACTGTAGGTTCTTACAATATCAATACTTTGAGCGATTATGGAAGTTTAGAATTAAACGTATGTGTTGATGATGTGGCATTTTCAGAAACCTCAACAACTCGCATCAATCAACTGATTTCTTCTGGATGCAAAAAAATTATTGCAGAAGATTATATCAAGCAACATTATTGGTGGAATAAATTGATTAATTGGTTGAGTTATCAGTTAATGCGAACTTCATTGAAATTGCTATTTCTGCTTATGAGAAAATAAAATGGAAGTTTGACTTTTTACTTTTATTATATTTGTTTCCATTCAAACAATATGCTGAATTTTATTTTATGTTATATCGACCCGGGAAGTACCGGTTTTATTGTGCAAATCATTATTGGTGCCATTTTAGGTGTAGGATTTTTTTTTAAATCAATTTGGTGGAGAATAAAATCTTTATTCACAAAAAAATCAGATAACAAGCATTAATATGGGCATTACAAAGCAAAAATTAAATTCATCATTTAGAGATCCCGATGCTTTTGTTTTTAAAGATGAAGAAGGCATTTTTTATCGACAAATGAATACTTCGTATCAATCCGATTTTGAGTTATTCATTTGTTCAGGTTTATATCAATTACTTTCAAAATCAGAAAAGCTTGTTTCACATGTTGAAACAAATGATGTTGTATTTAATCAGTCAATTCATTATAAAACAATAAAGCCCGAACAATTACCTTTTATTTCATACGCATACGAATGGAGTTTTGATCAGTTTAAAGATGCAGCAATGTTAACTTTAGATGTGTTAAAGGATGCACTCGATAAAGGGATGATTTTGAAAGATGCCACACATTTTAATATTCAGTTTTTACGCGGAAAGCCTATTTTTATTGACACTTCTTCATTTGAAAAATATGAGGATGGTATGCCTTGGATAGCTTACCGACAATTTTGCGAGAACTTTTTTGGTCCGCTGTTGCTGATGAAATATGTTGACCCAGGAATGAATAAAATGTTGCAGATTTATCCAGATGGAATTCCATTGCATATTGTTGCAAAAGCACTTCCACTTAAATCTAAATTGAATATTTCATCATTGCTTCACGTTCATTTTCAATCATCCTTTAAGGGTACAACTAAATCAGTAAAAAAATACCGTATACAAAAAAACAGGTTGTATGCATTGATAGATAATTTGTATTCGGCAATTTCAAAAATGAAAGTTGACCAGCGTAATTCAACCTGGGATGACTATTATACAGATACCATTTTGAGCAAAGAGTATTTGGCTGAGAAAACAAATATTATCAATCAGTTTATTAATGAGATTGAAATAAAATCAGCATTGGATGTTGGTACTAATAATGGAGTGTTTGCTCAACTACTGGCATCTAAAAATATTGATGTTGTTGCAATTGATTTTGATACAGCATGTGTAAATAATCTCTACAATACTTCAAAAAACAATAAAGTAAGAAACGTCTTACCCCTTTGCGTAGATATAACCACACCAACACCGGCAATTGGATGGAATAATGACGAAAGAAGTGAATTTGTTCATCGCAATAAGTTTGATCTTACAATGGCGCTTGCACTCATTCATCACCTTTGTATTTCTAAAAATTTGCCATTTGATAAAGTTGCACAATTGTTTTCTTCATTCAGTAAAACCTTAATCATAGAGTTTGTGCCGAAAGAAGATGAAAAGGTTCAGCTATTATTAAATAACAGAGAAGATATATTTAGTAATTATTCTCAACAAGAATTTGAGACTGTATTTTCAAACTATTTTCAATTACTTAAAAAGGTTGAAATAAAAGGAACAGGTAGAGTATTATATCACTTCGGAATTAAATGAATTTAGCAAAAGATTTTTTCAGGAAACAACCTTTAAGCGCTTTTATCGCCATCTTTTTTATTTTCCTTCACGCCTATAATTACTCAAGTAGTTGGATGTTGATTGGAGATTTAACAGAGGCTTTTGTTATTTCATTTTTATGTGTTGTAGCTGTCTATTTTCTGCTGTTAAAGCTGTCTAAAAATAAAATAAAGGCAGGTATGTATACCATGCTGTTTACATTGTTTTTCTTTTACAAAGGTTTTTTTAAAACAGCTATTTCATCTGTTATAGGAACTGATTTGCAATTCAGGTATAACATATTAATAGCATCTGTACTATTTGTTTCAGGCATTTATTTTATTCATCGGTTAAATGAAAGCAGAGTATTAAAACTAAATTTGTTTTTTAATGTGCTGTTTACAATTTACATCATTGTAGATTTAGCAAATGTAGGATATGATAAGATCGTTTGTCCTCAACGGGTACTTGAACTTGAGGCCGAAAATCCAGGTAATACTGGAATGAATAAATTCTCAAAACAAGCTCATAAACCCAATATTTATTTTTTAGTATTTGACGAATATTCGAGTTCACTTTCGTTAAAAGATAATTTCAGATTCGACAATTCACCTTTAGATTCTTTTCTGTTGTCGAGAGGTTTTTTTCTTTCTTCGCATTCAAAAAGTAATTACACTTATACTGTATTTTCTATTTCATCAACGCTTAATATGAATTACTTTAAAAATGCGATTGATATGAAATTTCCTGATGATTTTGGATTGGTATGGGATTGCATTTATGACAATAAAGTGATGCAATTATTGAACGATGAAGGTTATAAAATATACAATTTCTCTGCCTTTAATTTTAAAGACCATCCAGCTACAAATGAGAATTTCTCAAAATTTTGGGCTATGAAATTTGTCTATGGAAATTCTTTCCTTTCTGTTTTTAAAGTCATACAAAAATGGTACGACAAAAAATATAATACAAAGCAATTACAATCAGTTTTTAACGAATTTGATAAGGTGCTAAAAAATGAAATGGAAAATCAAAGATTTGTTTACCTCCATTTTCTATTGCCCCATCATCCTTATAAATTTACTAAAATAGGTAAAGAGAAAAGCATATTTGAGTATTCTAAAGACGATCGATATAACACTCAGGGATACCTTGATCAGTTATCGTTTTCAAATCGTATTATTTTTAAGTTGATTGATGAGATACAATTAAAGGATAAAAATTCAATCATTGTTCTCGAAGGTGATCATGGAAATCGTTTTTATCCTTTTAATGAAAAAGGGTTTAATAAAAATTATTATACAGATAAAAGTGCTTTCAGGAATTTAAACGCTTACTATTTTTTTGATAAGAATTATTCTAAATTGAATGATAGTATTAGTCCGGTTAATTCATTTAGAGTGATTTTCAGTCAATATTTTAACAAAAACTATTATCAACTTCGCGATAGTTGCTGTTTTTAATCTAGTTTTTATATATTCACTTTTTATTTTGTAAAACATAACTATTTAGTTCATGAATAATATTTTATGCTATATCGATCCGGGAAGTTCAAGTTATATTGTTCAAGCATTGGTTGCAGCCTTTGTAGGTTTTATTTTTTATTTTAAAACCATTTGGTTTCGTGTCAAAGAATTTTTAGGACTCTCAAAGAATAAGATAACTGATATTGATAATTCGGATGAAGACCCAAAAGCGATTTGATTTGAAAGACATTTTAAATTCATCTCTAGTTTTTTTTAAAAAATATCCATTATCACCATTTCTGTTTCCTTTATTTTTATGCCTTCATACGATTAATTTTTCATTTGTATGGGGAACTTATTTAGATGTGTGGCGATATTTTCTACTCAATTATATTTTAGTTATCGTTTTCTTTTTAATTTCTATTGTATCATACAGGTCGCAAGTAAAAGCAGGTGTCTTTGCGTTATTTTTATTGTTATTTTATTTCTATTTTGGTTACCTAATTGATTTAATTGGAATTATTTCTCAGGAATTTACCAGAGCAAGGTATGTTTTGACTCTATTAATTGTTTTGCCAATTGCTGTTTTTTATTTTTTATATAAAGCAGATATAAAACGCATCTCTAAATTGTCCTTTTACACGAATATCGTATTGTCTTTATTTTTATTGATTGAATTATTAACCTTTGGTTATCAAAAAATATATTCAAAACCACGGCAACTAACTTATTGCGATCAAAATGCTTTTGATGTACCTAAACAATCTATAGCACCAGATATTTATTTTGTAGTGTTTGATGAATATGCTAGTTCAGCTTCTTTGAAAGAAAATTTTGGTTATACTAATTCGATTGATTCGTTTTTGATAGCATCAAATTTTAAAATTATTACTAACTCTAAAAGTAATTATGCTGCAACTCCCTTTTCGATTGCTTCTACTTTAAATATGAGTTATTTTGAAAATATTCAGAGCACAAAGTTTCCTGACGATTTTAATCTGGCTTGTATAGCGATGTACAAAAACCGATTGTTTTCATTTTTGTCTAAACAAGGTTACACCATTCATAATTATTCAATTATCGACTATGATGATGCCCCCTCAGAGTTTGAAAATTTTTCAAGGGATTTAAGCTTAAGGTCAGTAATCAATAAGACGATTACTGAAATAGGATTTGTAAAAAACTTTTTCAATGCAATGATTTATGGCGATACTTATCAGTATGATCGATGGAATAAAATTATTAAGCAGGTGGATATAAATATTGCATCTAAAAAACCACAACCTGAGTTTACTTATATTCATTTTTTGTTGCCTCATTCACCGTATTATTTTGACGAAAATGGGAATATCAGACCTATGAATGATTATACCCTACAAGCTGATCAGTTTTCAGTTAAATCATATCTTAATCAGGTAACATTTACAAATTCTGTCATTAAAAAAGTAGTTTCATCAATTCAGAAATCACAAAAGAATACCATTATTTTACTTGAAGGTGATCATGGATTTAGGTGCTTTCAGCCCAAGGATTTAAAGGTGAAAGACAATTATTTTTTAAAAGAAAATAATTACAAAAACCTAAATGCATTTTATTTTTACGATAAAAATTATTCTAAACTATATGATAGTATTAGTCCAGTAAATTCATTTAGGGTAATTTTAAATCAATATTTTAATGTAAAGGTTCCTCTTGTAAAAGATTCGTGTTGTTTTAATAACATGGATTTTATTGAATGAAAAATGGACTACAATAATTGTTTACTATGAGCTTTTGTATCAACTTTTTCAATAACATTTTCAATCTTACCTTTTTCGTCAATTACATATGTGGTTCTAAAAATACCCATGTATTTTCTTCCGTACATACTTTTTTCTCCCCAGCATCCATAGGCTTCAGCGATGCTATGGTCTTCATCGGCAATGAGTGAAAAAGGTAATTCATATTTTGCAATAAATTTTTCGTGTTTGGCTATTCCATCAGGACTAACACCTAATATTTCAAATCCTTTTTTCTGAAACATTTTGAAATTATCACGCAAATCACAAGCTTCGGCAGTGCATCCCGGAGTATCATCTTTTGGGTAAAAATATAAAACCAGTTTCTTACCTGAATAATCTTTTAATGAAACTTTTTTTCCTGTTTCAATTACACCTTTAAATATTGGTGCCTTATCTCCAACTTTAATTTTTGTCATAACTATTTTCCTTTTTCGATTTAAAAATCAATTCTTTTTTATAGATATTCTGATTCCCTTTTTTATCTGAAACAATCAGTTCAAATTTTAGTTTTTCATTGTAGATTGTTTGAGCATCAAATTCATAAATCAATAAATCATTTTTCGAATCGTAATCCATCAAACACCATTTTCCATTGATACTCCCACGGTATGAGGATATTCCAGATAAGTTATCATCTATTTTAATTTTTAACCCCAATGTGTCTTTTACAATTCCTTCGTGAGTGATGTTTAAAGGTTTTATAGTTGGAGATATGGAGTCGAATGTTACAAAGTAATTTCCAAAATTGGAACTTCTTGCTGTCACATAACCATTATGAAACTCTCCTCCAACTGAATTTATATTTCCTTCTTTTACAAAATAAGCTATCAGAAGTTTGTCTTGAATTATTTCTGGGAAATTATCAGGTTTTATAGATATTGAAAACGCATGTTGTAGAGGAGTGTATTGATCATGAATTTTATAAGTTTCCGAAAATGAATTTCTTTCTCTTTCTCTCAGTTCTTCAAAACAAAAATCTAGCGTGTCGTATAAAGATTTTGCGGGCATATCAATCATTACATTTTTTGATTTATACTGGTTATCTTTTTTAGGATACAAAAAAGTAGTATGGCAACTTTCACCTGTTTTTTCCCTATGATTCACATTTGTAAAACCCTTGATATAAAAGGAAAATGAAGATGAATTCCCATTTATATCACAGGCACAAACTGATATTTTATGTATTAAATCATCATTTAAATTGTATTTACCTTTATTACGTAAATAGTTATAAAGTTTAATTGTATTTCCATCATCAACCCAACATTTCTGAAAACGTATTTGTTCTTTTTTGTAAAGTTCATAATCAATATGTACGTTCACACTTCTTGATTGGTCGAAATCAAATCGATCAATTTTATAACTGAAATATTCTTTGTCGTCTACATACATTTCCATTCCGTACAAACTGTATTCTCTGTTTACGTCAGTCAAATAATCATATGCTTCAACACCAATTCCGATAAGCCCTTTGTCAATTTCGAGCGTATCGTTATAAACCAATATAGAATCAACAACGGATGTTTTATTGTGCGATAATGAAAACTTTTTGATAAGTGAAGGGCGATTTTTATCTAAATCATAAATCAATATTTTTCTAATTGCAGGTGCAAAGAAATCAACTCCATAAATGCCGAACAATTGTGGATTAATTGGTTCTTCAGTTTTTGTATCTCTGATTTCAAAATGAAGATGCGGTCCAGTTGAGCCTCCACTGTTACCGCTCCAGCCAATAATTTCACCTTTCTTAACCAATAATCGGTTTCTGTCTGGAAAATGGTCAAAGTCAAATGTCTCATTTTGATATTGATAATTTTTAATGTATTTGGCGATAGCTCCTTCATATCTCTGTAAGTGTCCGTATACAGAAGAATATCCATTTGAATGCTGTATATAAATTGCCTTACCATAACCCACGGGCGAAACTTTTATTCGTGAAACAAAACCATCTGCAATAGCATAAATAGGAAATCCTTCTTTTTCGTAAGTACGAATATCCATACCTGAATGAAAATGATTATCACGCAAAGAACCAAATGGAGCACTTAAATAAAGTGGTGTGTCCATTGGCGATTGAAAATAATTTTTAGGATAGTATGATTGTGCGTTTGTCGTGATGAAGATTTGAAGGAATGAAGAGATGAGGATAGTAAATTTGATAATTTGATGATTCGCTGATTTGATGATAGTTTTTTTGTTTTTCATTATCTAATTATCAAATTTTATAATCCTCAAATTATTTCACTTCGCAAGTCAGCATCAATTCTGTTTCTATAAAACCTTCAAGTTTGTCGTCTATACTCACTTTGCTTACTCCAGCCGGTGTGCCTGTATAAATTAAATCACCAACTTTTAGTGTAAAATAATTTGAAACAAAAGCAACAATTTTGGCAAATGAAAATATCATTTCATTTGAATTTCCTTGCTGAACAATCGTGCCGTTTTTTTTGAGCGAAAAATTTATTCCGTTCTCAACCAAGCTCGAATTGACCGAAATAAAATTACCTAAAGGTGCTGAGCCATCAAAGCCTTTTGCAAGTTCCCAAGGTAATCCTTTTGCTTTTAATTGAGATTGCAAATCGCGTGCAGTAAAATCAATTCCCAATCCTATTTCGTTGAAATAATTATTGGCAAATTGCTCTTCAATTTTTTTCCCGGTTTTACAAATTTTGATGACCAATTCTATTTCATGATGAACATCGTTTGAGAAATCGGGCAGATAAAAAGGGTCATTGTTTTTTAATAATGCCGTATCAGGTTTAGAAAAAATAACTGGATTCTCGGGAACTGCATTTCCAAGCTCTTTGGCGTGTTCGCCATAATTTCGTCCTACACAAAATATTTTCATTTTAAATGGATGTATTGCGCAAATATATTTAGCTTTAGGTTTTATTTTTCAAATAATTTATCGCCATTTTTAATTGACCGTAGCTTATTGCTTCACCCACTTCATTTTTTATAGAACCCAATAAAAGAAAGCCATGTTTATCGGTAGCGGTTTTTATTTTATTCATTTCAACTTCATTCACAAAATCAAAAATGTTTATTTCACCTGTAGCTACAAATTCTGCTAAATGGCCTTCTATGGTTGTTATAACCATTCCTCGCTGTTTAGCTATTTCATCAATATTCATTCCTTGTTTATAGAAATTGAGCGTTTCTATTTTGGACGGTATTTTTTCTGATTTTGATTTCTTTGTTTTTTTATTTTCAGTTATTAATTCTTTCCTTTCGATTGGTTCAACTTCAAACCTTAAGTTTCCAAAAGTTACACGTTGGACATCATTCATTTTTTTCCATAAAATATTTTCTACTTCATCAACATATTGCGAATATTTTCGAACTTTGGTTTTGCCTTTTAGATAGGTTTGAAGAGAATTAATAGGGTCAATCAACTCTGTTTTAATTTTTTCGCAGAAATATTTTTTAGCTCCGGTAACCTTAGTTTCAAGCCAGTTTTGATTGACTGGATTTTCAGAAAATTTGTTATCAAGTTCAGCAATAAACTTTTTCGAAATTTCCATTTGTTCTTTTGACTTTTCAACAAGTGCTTCGGCAATATTATTGGCTAAAAGTTTATCTGGAATTTTTTTCGAACTAGTTTCTACTTCAAATTTTTCTAATATCGTTACAACTTTTTTCCAGTCGAATGTTTTGATAAGGACTTGAGACGCATATCGGGTTTTCTCCTCAATCAATGTGTTTTTAATCGCAGAGAATTCATGTTTTCTTTTCGAAAATTCAACAATTCTCTCATCATTTTTTATGCTACTGGGATGAATTTTTGATAACAGAAATATGCCATCAAGTGTTCGGCATCTGCTCAAAGCAACATACACTTGTCCGGCTGTAAACGATTGCCCAGCATCAATTACAGCATGATCGAAAGTCAATCCTTGGCTTTTATGAATGGTGATTGCCCAAGCTAATCTCACAGGATATTGCGTGAAGCTTCCCAATTCTTCTTCCTCAATTTTTCCCGATTCGTTGTTTAATTTGTAACGAATATTTCGCCATTTTTCTTTTTCAAGAATTAGTTCCATTTCACTTTCCGATAGCACAACTGTAATATCTTTTGGTGTTATTCTTTTTACTGTTGCCAGCTTTCTATTGAAATATTTTTTATCAGGTTCGGGATCATTTTTAATAAACATGATTTGTGCACCTTCTTTCAGTTGCAATTCCATTTCAGTGGGTAATGCATTTTCTGAAAAATTTCCTTCAATCTCACCTTTAAATTTATGCACCTTGGTAGCTAGTTTTTCTAACTCATTGTGATTGATACTATCGGCAATACGGTTGTGTGTGGTGAGTGTTATGGTTTCTTTTGGAATGTTTTTTTTATCAGCATTGAAGCGTTTTTGTAGCAATTCAAAATCACTTTCAGCCATTTCATTATTACGAATGTTGTTGAGCAGATGAATAAACTTTTCTTCGCTTTGACGATATATTTTATTGAGTTCGATGTTTAACACTGGATTTTCTCTAAGCGTATTTGCACTAAAGAAAAATGGACTATCATAATGTTCTTTCATTTTGATCCACTCATCATCGGCAACAACCGGTGGTAACTGGTATAAATCACCAATAAATAAAACCTGCACTCCTCCAAATGCTACATTTTTTCTGTCCCTAAAATGACGAAGTATTGCATCAATTGCATCAACCATATCAGCACGCAACATGCTCACCTCATCAATAATCAGGAGTTCTAGTTCGTTTATTAAATCAATTTTCGGACCGCTGAATTTTATGTTTCGAATGAGCGAATGCATATTCACAAAATTTTCATTTCCGAAAAGATTTTTACCTTCTCCTAAAAATGGCACAAATGGAAGTTGGAAAAAAGAATGCATGGTAACTCCTCCAGCGTTTATTGCCGCAACTCCAGTAGGCGCAACCACAACGCAATTTTTATGTGTATGTTCGCGAATGTATTTTAGAAATGTAGTTTTGCCGGTACCTGCTTTTCCGGTTAAGAATAGATTTTTTGATGTGTGATTAATGATGTCGGCTGCCAATGAAAACAATTCGTTTTCATCAATTGCATTTGTAGTAATTTCTTGTTTCATATATTGGTAATCTTTTATTGCATCTCAATCCAGTTTTTTCAATTCATCTTTTACAAATGCCATCAATTCTTTAATGTATAATGCAGAAAAATTAAATTCTATTCCTGCAGTTTTGTATATATCGCCAATGGTTTTTGTGTAGCCCAAAGTTAAAGCAGCTTTATATTGCTCAAGAGCTTTAGTTTTATTGATGTTGAAATTTCGCCAAACCGCTAGTGCGCCAAGCTGTGCCATTCCGTATTCGATATAATAAAATGGAACTTCATATAAGTGCAATTGTTTTTGCCAACCGTACATTTGAATGTTTTCAAAACTACTCCAATCAACCATTCCTGTTCCAAATTCTGAGGTTAATTTAATCCAATATTTTTTTCGCTCATCAATCGTATGTTCGGGATTTGTATAAATCCAATGTTGAAATTTATCAATGGTTGCAATCCAAGGAAGAATTTTTATGATGCCTTCTAAATGTTCTACTTTCGCACGATTAAAATCTTCTTTGTTTTTGTAAAATTCATCTTGGCCATCGTAACTCAGCAATTCCATACTCATGCTGGCAAGTTCAGCAACTTCGCTCGGACAACTTTTAAAAGAAGCCAATTCTAAATCTTTACTTAAAAAAGAATGCACTGCATGTCCGCCTTCGTGAACCATCGTTTCAACATCACGAGTTGATGAGGCAGCATTCATAAAAATAAATGGAACATTGGTTTCAGCCATCGGATAATTGTATCCACCCGGAGCTTTTCCTATTCTCGACTCGAGGTCAAGCCTTCCCATATCGTCCATTGTTTTGATGCACCAAGCAAAATAATCATCCACTTTACTAAAACATTTTACCGTTTTTTCAAGTAAGTCATCACCGCTTGTAAATGGTTCAAGTGCTGCACGATTTTTTGTATCAACTTCCATATCCCACGGACGAAGTTTATGGCCAAGTTCTTTTTCACGTTTTATGGTAAAATCTTTTACCAAAGGCATTACTTCTTTTTGTATCGCATCATGAAAAGCAAAACAATCTTCAGGTGTGTAATCAAAACGCCCCATTGCAGCAAACATATAATCTCGAAAGTTGTCAAATCCTGCATTTACTGCAACTTTGTGTCGTAATGAAATCAATTTGTTAAACAGTTCGTCTAACTCATTTGCATGAGCCATTCGCTTTTCATTAATTTTATTAAATGCTTCTTCGCGCTTCGTTCTGTCGGGATTTTTTAAATAATTGGATGCCTGTTGAAGTGTTAATTCTTTGCCATCCATTTCAACTGTCATGCTGCCAATAATGCTTCCGTATTTTTGCGACTCGGTAGAAATTTCGGCATAAAGCTGAACATTCTCTTCTCTAAAAATTTCTATTTCTTTTTTGATACCACGCAGGTAAATAAAATACTTGTCGTGATCGAGATCATTCAAAAATTTACACTCAATTAATTTCTTATTAAGCTTATCATTTATCGGAGAAATTTTCGGGTCGATTTCGGTTACAAAAAATAAATAGGCATCTTCCAATTCTTTGTTGGTTGTATCACATGTCATTCGTACATAACGCCAGGCAAGGTTTTCGCTTACAAAAGCTTCGAGTTCGCTTCGGTGTTTAAGCCAAGTTTCGAGTTCTTGTTTCGAAGTAATTTCGCGATTTAGCAATTGAGAAAAATAAGGTTCAATTATTTCCCAAGAAGTGATTTTAAGTTTATCGGGTAAAAATTTATGGTGTGTAATGACGATCATCTTGATTAAAAATTATGGTTTCAAAGTAAAGCGGATAAATTGAAAATAATATAATAATCGTCATCAATTTAAAATTATTTTTTGAAGTCGAGAGAAATAAAAATGGGGCTTAAGCCCCTGTATGATTATATATATTAAATCTCCGACCTGAAGGTCGGGGCAATAGATGAGTGGTTGAATAGAAATTGTCATAGATTAGATTCTGCAATAAATTATTGAGTCGACAAAAATTATTGCCCCGAGCTTTAGCTCGGGGTATGCAAAAAAATCAAATCTTTCAGGGCTTTAGCCCACAGTATATTTTAGATAAATATTGATATGAAAAAAAAATAGTGGTGTCACAAAATAGAATGCTTCTGTACGATAATTTTATTTAATAAGTAAGAAACAAGTTTCGATTTATAATCATGAAGCTAAATTGATATTTACAAATAGATTTTATATGACATAAAAAAACCACCGACAAGCGGTGGTAAAAAACGTAATACGTAAAAGCGTAATACGAAATATTTTCTATGTTCCTGATTTAGGGCGGTAAGTCATTTTTGCACCGGCTGCACCTTTATTTGCTTTTACAGCAATATTTTTTGGAGCCACATTTTTAGGCGTTTTAGGTGCTGCTACTTTTTCTGTTTTAATTTCTTCACCATCTGTTTCTGCTTTTTCGGCTACAGCATCAGTTTTTAATTTTTCAAAATCAAGATCAGACTTTAATTGATGAAACCAGTTCATTAATTTTTTAATATCCGAATCATATACTCTTTCATTATCCAATTTAATGGTTGCCGATAAAAAAGTACGCAAAGTTTTCATATCAGCTTTCGAATCAGGAACTGTTTCCCCAGCTTTTTCTTTTTCATTCAGTTTAACAAGTACTTCACTCAATTTCATATCGCCTTCCTCTGTATACATCGAAATATCTTCGAGCACCGAAACTTTATCTTGTACACCAGTTGGGAAACGTTTTCCAACACCAATGGTTTCTAAAATCAAACCTGTTTTTGTTTTTCCTATGATCTTGTGTAATCCGCTAATTCCGGCAATAGATACTATATCTTTTAATTCCATTCTTAATTTATAATTGGGAAGCAAAAATAGGCAAATTTTATTTTGTGCAAGCCGTTTATCAACTTTATGCTTAAATACCTGAAATCCATTTGTTAAATAAGTTTATGGCTTCACCCATAAAACATGTGTTTTTAGCTTAAATCGTATAAATTTGCCCACTTTGAACGATCTCACAGATTATGGAAACGACTGAAAAATATACCCCTAAAAACAAAATACGTGTGGTAACTGCAGCAAGTCTTTTTGACGGACATGATGCAGCAATTAATATTATGCGTAGGATTATTCAGGCAAGTGGTGCCGAAGTAATTCATTTGGGACATGATAGAAGTGCTGAAGAAGTTGTGGATTGTGCCATACAAGAAGATGCAAATGCAATAGCAATGACGAGCTATCAGGGTGGGCACATGGAGTATTTTAAATTCATGTATGACTTGCTTAAGCAAAAAGGTTGCGAGCACATCAAGATTTTCGGTGGAGGTGGAGGTGTTATCCTTCCTGAAGAAATGGAAGAGTTACACAAATACGGAATTGCTCGTATTTATTCACCTGATGACGGTCGTTCGATGGGTTTGCAGGGAATGATAAATGATATGTTGGAGAAGTGTAGCCCCACCAACATCCCCAAAGGGGAGGCTTTCATGAATATGAATGGTGAATTAAAAAACACGCTCTTAAAAAAAGACTATAAAATAATTGGTCAACTTATTTCAATGGCAGAAAATAATCATGATGAGTTCTTGAAAATTTCTGACAAAATATTTTCTCACAATAGTACTTCCCCTTCGGGGAGGACAGGAGAGGCTTCTGTGCTTGGAATAACCGGAACAGGTGGAGCTGGAAAATCTTCGTTGATAGATGAATTGGTTAGAAGATTTCTGATCGATTTTGAATCAAAAACCATTGCGATTATTTCTGTTGATCCATCAAAACGCAAAACTGGCGGAGCATTGCTTGGCGATAGAATTCGAATGAATTCGATTAAAAATCCACGAGTGTACATGCGTTCATTGGCAACGAGGCAATCTAATTTAGCGCTTTCAAAATATGTGAAAGAAGCTGTTGAAATAGTGAAAGCTGCAGGTTTTGATATGATCATTCTCGAAACTTCGGGTATCGGGCAAAGTGATACAGAAATTACCGACCACAGTGATATGTCGTTATATGTAATGACACCAGAATATGGCGCAGCAACGCAATTGGAAAAAATTGATATGCTTGATTTTGCCGACATTATTGCCATTAACAAGTTTGATAAAAAAGGAGCAAGTGATGCATTGCGTGATGTAAAAAAACAATATCAACGTAATCATCAGAAGTTCGATGAATCGCCTGATTCGATGCCTGTTTACGGAACTATCGCTTCGCAATTTAACGATCCAGGAATGAACAGTTTGTACAAAGCTGTAATGGATAAAATGGTGGAGAAAACAGGAGCTGATTTGCACTCAACTTATAAAATTACCGATGAGATGAGTGAAAAAATTTACATCATTCCTCCTCAACGTACACGTTACCTTTCGGAAATTTCGGAGAATAACCGAAACTATGATAAATGGGTGATTTCGCAATCAGAAATTGCAGAGAAATTGTATGGTTTGAACATTTCAATTGATGAATTAAGAAAATCAAAGTTGGATGATAAAGACCGATTGGTAAAAGCACTTGAAGAAACATATCACAATATTGCAATCAATCTTGATCCTAGAAATAAAGTCATTCTCGACTCGTGGGAAGAAAAGAAAAAGCAATATCAAAATGAATATTATATTTTTAAAGTTCGCGACAAAGAGATAAAAATTAAAACACATACTGAATCTCTTTCGCACACCGAAATATCAAAAATTGCTGTCCCGAAATTTAAAAGTTGGGGTGATATTTTGAAATGGTGTTTACTCGAAAATTTCCCTGGAGAATTTCCATATACAGCTGGAATTTATCCATTCAAACGTGAAGGTGAAGACCCAACACGAATGTTTGCTGGTGAAGGTGGACCCGAAAGAACCAACAAACGTTTTCATTATGTGTCGCTCGGAATGCCCGCCATTCGCTTAAGTACAGCATTCGATTCGGTAACACTTTATGGAAATGATCCTGACTCTCGTCCAGATATTTACGGAAAAATTGGAAACTCGGGAGTGAGTGTTTGGAGTTTAGATGCAGCAAAAAAATTGTATTCAGGTTTTGATTTGTCGGATCCGAAAACTTCGGTATCAATGACCATCAACGGACCTGCAGCAATCATTTGTGCATTTTTTATGAATGCTGCAATTGATCAAAATTGTGAAAAATATATTCGCGCAAATGGTTTGGAAAAAGAAGTGGATAAAAAGATGGAAGAGATTTTCAAATCGAGAGGAATAAAACGTCCTATCTATAACGAAACAATTCCCGAAGGTCATGATGGTTTAGGATTGATGTTGCTTGGTGTTACTGGCGATATGGTTTTACCTCCAGCTGTTTATCAAAAAATAAAAGTGGAAACATTGAAGCAAGTTCGTGGAACTGTTCAAGCAGATATTTTAAAAGAAGATCAGGCACAAAACACGTGTATTTTTTCAACTGAATTTTCGTTGCGTGTGATGGGTGATGTGCAACAATATTTTATTGATAATGGTGTACGTAATTTTTATTCAGTTTCTATTTCAGGTTATCATATTGCCGAAGCCGGTGCTAATCCTATAACACAATTAGCATTAACCATCTCAAATGGTTTCACGTATGTTGAATATTATTTAAGTCGTGGAATGAACATTGATGATTTTGCGCCAAATCTTTCTTTCTTTTTCTCCAACGGAATTGATCCTGAGTATTCGGTGATTGGCCGCGTAGCTCGGAGAATTTGGGCAAAAGCCATGAAGATAAAATATGGTGCAAACGAGCGTTCGCAAATGTTGAAATATCATATTCAAACAAGCGGTAGAAGTTTGCATGCACAGGAAATTGATTTTAATGACATCCGTACCACGTTGCAAGCATTGTATGCCATTTACGATAATTGCAACTCGCTTCACACCAACGCATATGATGAAGCTATTACAACACCAACCGAAGAATCGGTGAGACGCGCAATGGCTATTCAGTTAATTATTAACCGCGAATTAGGTTTAGCTAAAAATGAAAATCCATTGCAAGGTTCATTCATCATCGAAGAATTAACTGATTTGGTGGAAGAAGCTGTATTGAGTGAATTTGATAAAATTTCTGAGCGAGGAGGAGTGCTTGGCGCAATGGAAACCATGTATCAACGCACTAAAATTCAAGAAGAAAGTTTGTATTACGAAACATTGAAACACACCGGAGAATTTCCAATCATTGGTGTAAATACATTTTTGAGTTCGAAAGGTTCGCCAACTATTTTACCGAAAGAAGTGATTCGTTCAACTACCGAAGAAAAAGAATTTCAAATTGAAATGTTGAATCAATTGAAAAAAGGAAACGAAGAAAAAGGAAAAGAAATGTTGCATCGATTACAGCAGGTAGCTATTCATAATAAAAATATTTTTGATGAGATGATGGAGGCTGTTAAGTATTGTTCGTTAGGGCAAATTACACATGCATTGTTTGAGGTAGGCGGGCAGTATCGGAGGAATATGTAATATGAATATAGCGATTTCAAAAAACAAGATTCCAATAAGGTTCACTGATGAAAGATGGAAGCATATAACATTAGGTCATCCAGAAATGGCAGATTATTATTATGAAATAATTGAAACTATTGAATTGCCTGATAAAATTTATGAAGGTAATTATGATGAATTAATCGCTATAAAACATTTTGAAAAATTAAATGATAAATTTGTTGTGGTAATTTACAAAGAATTTAATAATGATGACGGGTTTGTTATTACTGCATATATTTCGAATAAAGTAAATGAATTATTAAAAAGAAAATTGTTATGGGAGTTTCAGAAATAAAAGAAATAAATTTTTTACTGCCTTATTTTATAAAGCATAAAAACATTTGGTCGGATTATGATGCAGAAGCGGACACTTTATACATACATTTTAAGAAGCCAAATCATTCGGATAATTCTGAAATGACAGACGATGATGTAATTATTCGTTATGAAAAAGAAGATGTGATTGGTTTAACAATTTTGCATGCGAGTAAACGTGGAATGAATGTTTAAACAGAATTATTTTTCGTTGGGACAAATTACACATGCATTGTTTGAACTAGGTGGGCAGTATAGGAGGAATATGTAATTTACAAACATTGTAGAGACGTTTAATTAAACGTCTCTGCCAAACATGATTATGTCCGAAAAATTTCAAAATAAATATCGAATAAAATCGGCACGATTAGGAGGATATGATTACAGGAATGAAGGTTTATATTTTGTAACCATTTGCACAAAAGATCGTATAAAATATTTTGGAGAATGCATTGAACACGTTTTGCAATTGAATGAATTCGGTTTAATAGCACAAAATTATTGGATTGAAATTCCATTACATTTTCCAAATGTTTCATTAGGTGAATTTGTCATAATGCCAAATCATATTCACGGTATTATTTGTATCAATGAAAAAATAATTGTTGAACGAAATTCAGCATCTGTAGAGACGCATAATTATGCGTCTCTACAAAATACATTTCAGAAAAAAATTAAATATTTCCAGAATTTATCTGCTCCCTCAAAATCATTATCAACAATATTGCGGGCTTATAAATCAGCTGTAACAAAAGAATTAATAGAATTTGCATGGCAATCTAGATTTCACGACCACATTATTCGTGATTTAAATTCATTTCAAAACATTCAAAAATATATTTTAAATAATCCGCAAAATTGGAAAGATGATGAATTGTTTAGGTAAATTAAATAATATTTTTCTCACAAACGTTTCATGCAACGTCTATAACAGACTGAAACGTTTTTTATTTATTATTCTGTTTTTTATTCCGGTTTTATCTTTCTCCCAACAACATTATTTTGAGGTAACAAAAAATTATAGCCTAAATAATTTTGGTCTGGAGTTGATGCGAAATAATATTGCACCCGATGAGTATTTTGAAACACAAAATTGCATCGACAGTTTGTTGAGTAGCGACCAAAACACTCGTGGATTCTATTTCTTCGTGTGTCGAAGTGTTTCTCCACGTATCAATAATCCATTGATTAAAAAACATTTGGGAGAAACTTTTTGGAAATATCTTCATGCATTTCCTTCTGAATGTTTAATTAATTACTCAAGGCTAACAACTTTCGAGAAATATTATTTCGATCAGTTTTTTGTGATGAGTCAAAGAAATAAATTTAATAAGAAAATAGAAATCGAATTAATTTTTAAAAGCATTTGTACAACATGTGCTCTTGATGAAGTAACTCAACTCAATCATTTAAAAGAAATATTGATTAACTCAATAGAGAAGCAATAATATCCGATTACATTTTTTTGTGAGTAATAGGTTAGGAAAAGTAAAGAAAATCAAATATATATTTGTTCAAACTAAAAAAGCACTACCATGATTTACATTTCAATTTGTATCACATTGCTCACATTAATTGCAGCAATGTATTTGCTTGCTAAAAGCAAAAAAGAAGAACTTGGTTCATTGTTCAAATGGATCTCCTACGGAATAATTGCAGTATCTATTTTACTGCTTGTTTGCCAACTTACAAGAGGTGCATGCCGAATGATGCATTGCGGAAAAGAAAAATGTGGTCCAGAAATGGGAATGCACCGTGGTATGGAAAGAGGCATGATGAATCATGAAATGTGTGGTGGCAGAGGTGGAGAGGAAATGGAATGTCGTGAAGGTGGAATGATGCGTGGAGGCGATTGCGGTGAAAAAATGGAATGCAAAGGGCACATGAAGAGCGGTTGCGAAGGCATGAAAGGTTGTGAGGGTGAAGATGATGATGATGACGATGCAAAGGATAGCAGTATGCATGCAAAACATTAATTGATATTTAATTGTTTTAACGCGCGGGCAAAGAATTTGCCCGCGCGTTTTGTTTACTCATCTTTCCTCTCACTACATCATTTTTTCCCACTGAATAAAAGTGTGTTGGTAATTCGTATATAAATTGATTGCAAAACATTTGAAAAAAAAAGAATTTACCTTACGTTTGAGATGTAAAAAATCGACTCAAAAGGATAAATGAGCAGGATCAGATTAAATATTTTCGGTTTAAGTTCGGGACAAAGTAATGGCTCATACACGCTCATTTTGGCCGAAGATAAAGGCAAACGTAAATTACCAATCATTATTGGAGGTTTTGAGGCGCAGGCAATCGCTATCGAAATCGAAAAAATTGTTCCCTTTCGCCCAATGACCCATGATCTATTCGTTTCATTCTGCAAAATTTTTAACATCACCATCAACGAAATCGAAATTTATAATTTGATTGAAGGCGTATTTCATGCAAAACTAATTTGCGAAAAAGATGGTGAGAATTATGAGATTGATGCCCGAACATCCGATTCGATTGCTTTGGCAGTTCGTTTTAAATGTCCGATTTATACCTACGAAGATATTTTAGAAACAGCAGGTGTGGTTTTTAATGACGACATTGAAGAAGAAATGGAACCCCCAAAACCTAAAGGCACAGATTACTCAGCTCAAACCGTTGAAAAATTAAACGCAATGATGGATGAAGCCATCAATAACGAAGATTATATAAAAGCTGCAATCATTCGTGATGAGCTGAATAAACGAAAAAAATAAGTTTTATAACTCATGGAAAGATTCAACGGAGTAATCGGAATTGTACTCATCATCGGTCTCGCATTTTTATTTTCAAACAATCGCAAAAAAATAAATTATCGTTTGGTGCTTAGCGGACTCGGTTTGCAGTTGACTCTCGCTCTTTTTATTTTAAAAACTTCTCTCGGACAAAATATTTTTGGATGGGTTGGTAATGCCATAAAACGCTTACTCGACATGGCCGACAAAGGTGGTGAATTTGTTTTTGGCGGATTAATTCATCCCGAATTATTGAAACCCATTTTTGGAGATCAATACAGTTTTCTCTTCATGTTTAAAATTATGCCAACCATCATTTTTGTGGCAGTGCTTGTAAACATAGCATATCATGTTGGCATCATGCAAATTATTGTTTCGTTTATTGCACGAATTGTTCATGCACTGATGCGTGTAAGCGGTAGCGAAGCATTATCAAATGTTGCATCGGCTTTTGTTGGTCAGGTTGAAGCACAAATTATGATTAAACCATACATCGCTTCGATGACCATGAGTGAATTACTTGCATCGATGAGCGGAAGCATGGCATGTATTGCAGGAGGGGTGATGGCGGTTTACATTTCGATGGGCGTACCTGCTCCGTATTTACTTGCTGCAAGTATTATGGCTGCTCCGGCATCACTTGTTATTGCAAAAATTATGTGGCCCGAAACCGAAGAGTCGGCAACAAAAGGTGCTGTGAAATTGGAAGTAAAAAAAGTTCATGCTAATTTACTCGATGCCATTTCGCATGGTGCCAGTGATGGACTAAAAGTTTCGTTAAATGTAATTGCCATGCTTATTGGTTTTATTGCGCTCATCGCTTTAATAAATGCCATTCTTGCAAAATTTGGTTTGCTGCTTGCCACAACCGGTTTAAATATTTCTGCTGTAGGAATTGATTTAAATAATCTCAGTTTGAATTCTATTTTTGGTTCGGTGTTTTCCATTTTTGCATGGGCAATGGGTGTTCCTTCGCAAGATACTTTTGCCGTGGGTTCGTTAATGGGAACCAAAATGGTGATCAACGAATTTGTAGCTTATTCAAATCTTTCACCCATGATTGTGCACCAGACATTACAACCAAAATCGTTGGTGATTGTAAGTTTTGCATTGTGTGGTTTTGCCAATTTCAGTTCGATTGCCATACAAGTTGGAGGCATTGGAGAGCTTGCTCCATCGCGCAGATCCGACCTTGCCAAACTTGGTTTTAAAGCATTGTTTTGCGGAACATTGGCTTCATATCTCTCGGCAACCATTGCTGGGATTTTGATGTGAGGAAATTTTATTACTCAGAAATTATTTCCTATTCTTTCTTTTCTCATCCAACACTTTTTTTAACGAATCAACTTGAGGTTCCATAACCGGCAAAGGCTGCTGTATTTGTGGCTTTGAAGCTGTAGATTCTTTTTTTTGCTTTGAAGAAGATGAGCAATTTATCATCGTAAAAAGCAACAAAAAACTAATGCCCCACCATAATTTTTTTCGATTGTATAACATTCGTTCCATTGCTAATTGTTAAAAAATAAATTCCTTCTTTTAAATCATTTACAC
>CANKGI010000008.1 GCA_947481365.1 Bacteroidota bacterium
CCATCTACATCATAATCGCCATAAACCAAAATCTTCTCACCTGTATCAATCGCTTTCTGAATTCTTATCATCGCATCATCCATTCCTTTCATCAGAAACGGATCATGCAAATCGGCATATTGCGGACGGAAAAATTTGCGCGCACATTCAAACGTTCGTAATCCTCGTTGAGTGAGAATTCCCGTCAAAATTTTATTTACGTTGATAGCCGAAGAAAGTTGTTCAATTATTTCTTTGTCGGATTCTTCTTTATTTAGCCAGCGCTTTGTCATTTTCGATTATTGCGAATTTATTAATATTCGGTTAACCTACCCGATTTTTTTTTAATAGGCTGTACAGTACAACTGATAAAATTTATTTGCGTTAACTTTTGTATCATTATTATTGCAGCATGGCTTATATACTATGCCTCGAAACCGCTACCGAAATTTGCTCGGTGGCTTTGCTAAACAACAATGTTTTAATTGACTTACAAGAAAGCCATGAAGGGAATTCGCATGCTTCGCAAATCACCTTGCTTATTGATAAATTGTTGCATGATGCAAAAGTTGAATATAAACAGTTGGGTGCCATTGCGGTGAGTAAAGGCCCTGGCAGTTATACCGGACTACGTGTTGGAGTAAGCACTGCCAAAGGTTTGTGCTATGCCTTGAACATTCCGTTAATAGCCATAAACACGCTCGAATCTTTAGCACATAACTTTATTCTAACCTCCAACTTCCAACTTCCAACTTCCAACTTTTTTTGTCCGCTGCTCGATGCTCGAAGAATGGAGGTTTATTGTGCCGTATTTGACCAGCAAATGAATGAGATTAAAAAAACCGAAGCAAAAATAATTGATGAAAACTCATTCAATGATTTATTAGAAAGTTCGAGCGTTTATTTTTTCGGAAGTGGAAGTGAAAAATGTAAAATCATAACACACCCTAATGCCGTGTTTATAGATGATGTAAAGTGTTCGGCAGCAAGTATGTCGCAACTTGCATTTGAAAAATTTGAGAAAAAAGATTTTGAAGATGCTGCTTATTTCGAACCATTTTACCTAAAAGATTTTGTAGGAACAAAACCATCGTCAACAAAATCTTAATTCATTAAAATCAAACTTTTATTACTTTCGTTTTCGTAAAAATATAACCCATGTACGTTCAACAAATTTATACCACATGCCTTGCGCAAGCAGCCTATTACATCGAATCGGAAGGCGAAGCAGCTATCATCGATCCGTTGCGTGATATTGATGAATATGTAAAACTTGCAAAATCGCGAAAGTCAAAAATCAAATACATTTTCGAAACACATTTTCATGCCGATTTTGTGAGCGGTCATATTGATCTTGCAAAAAAAAACGGAGCTCAAATTGTTTTCGGGCCAACTGCTCAAACCGATTTTAAATCGCACTTAGCAACTGATGGCGAAGAATTTTCTATCGGAAAAATAAAAATAAAATTGTTGCACACGCCTGGTCATACACCTGAGTCGAGCAGCTTTTTGTTGCTTGATGAAAACGGAAAACAACATTGCGTTTTTACCGGTGACACCTTGTTTGTTGGAGATGTTGGCAGACCTGATTTGTTGGATGGTGTGATGAGCAAAGAAACACTTGCAGGAATGTTGTTTGATTCGTTGCGAAACAAAATCATGACACTCGAAAGTGAAGTGATTGTTTATCCAGCGCACGGAGCCGGTAGCGCTTGCGGAAAAAATATAGGTAAAGAAACTTTCTCGACAATTGGCGAGCAGAAAAAAAGAAATTACGCCTTGCAAGAAATGAGCAAAGAAAAATTTATTGCAAAAGTTACTGATGAAATTCCACCTGCTCCAGCCTATTTTTTTAAAGATGCTACGCTCAATAAAAAAGGCTACAAACCCATTGATGAAATTTTATCAAAAGGTGTGAAAGCGCTTTCGGTAAATGATTTTGAAACAGAAATGAAAAATGGTGCAACAATTATTGACACTCGAATTGCCGATGTTTTCGAAAATGGTTTTGTGCCAAAATCGTTAAACTTCGGACTTAACGGGCAATACGCCATATGGGCAGCAACGGTTATTGATATTTCACAACCTATCGTAATTGTTGCCGAAACTGGAAAAGAAAAAGAAAGCATTGAGCGATTAACACGTGTAGGTTTCGAAAACATTCACGGTTTTTTAGATGGCTCTTTTAATGCTTGGCAAAATGCCAACAAACGTTTTGATATGGTGATTTCGGTTGACGATGAAGAGTTTGAACTGGATGCAAAACATACCGAAATAAAAATTTTGGATGTGCGAAAACCAACCGAATTTAAAGAAGCCCATTTAACAAAAGCAAAAAGTTTTCCGCTCGATACATTGAACAAAGATTTTGAAAACTTAAATCCCGATGATGAATATTTGATTTACTGTGGTGGCGGTTACCGCTCGATGACAGCAGTTTCGTTTTTAAAATCAAAAGGATTTCAGCGAGTAAAAAATGTGTATGGCGGCTTTGCAAAAATTAAAACGTTGAAGCTTCCATTTACACACAATAAAAAAATTGTGGAAGCGAATTGAGAAATGTTATCCCGCAGATTTCGCGAATTATCGCAGAGTAAATTCCTTTTCTGTTCGAGCGATTTGAGAAGTATGGAATACCGTCCCAAATGTTTCGATAAAACGCATCACGACTGTGCACATTGTCAATTCGTCCCTGCCTGTCAGCAGACAGGTTCATCGAAAGGATATACAAGTCGTTGCATATAAAATTTTATAATTTTAAATTGCCTTTGGCTTTTTACTAAAACAAAACACGCATATGAAAACAAAAAAAATTGATGCCTCATTAATTAAGCACGAATACCTCTCGCTTATTTTTAACTTTAGAGGAACAAAAGTGATGATTGACAACGACCTCGCAATGCTTTACAATGTTCCAAACAAAGCATTGAAACAACAAGTGAAACGCAACATCAGCAGGTTTCCCGATGATTTTATGTTCGAATTGAATGAAACCGAAAAAATTGAACTGGTCACAAATTGTGACCGGTTGTCTAATCTCAAACATTCATCAGTTTTGCCAATGGCATTTACCGAGCAGGGTGTGGCAATGCTTTCTTCGGTGCTTCGTTCCGAAAAAGCCATAAACATGAACATAGAAATAATGCGAGCTTTTGCCCGATACCGCGCCATACTGATTGAGAACGAAACATTGAGAAAAGAAATAGGCGAGCTTGATAAAAAATTAAATACAGCATTTAAATTTTTGCTCGAAAAAATTGATGCACTTCACGAAGTAAAAAATAAACCACGCAACCCAATTGGCTTTAGGATAAAAAAATAATTGCAAATAAATTATCATTATCTGCTAAATTCGAATTAGCTAAAAAATGCCTTAATGAATTTTTCTAAAACAAAATTTATACTCATTATTTCTCTTTTGTTTTATGGCGATATTGCATTCGCACAGTTGCCACTTTTCCAAAAACAGTTTGATGTATTTCATAATTCTGAAGGGTTGGCACAGTCTATTTCTTTAGATAGTGGTTATGTATTATTTGGCTCTGGTGCCGATGTAAATGCTCAAGATTCAACTCGCTTTAACAAAGCATTTATTATTGGAACAGATTTGTGGGGTAACGAAAAATGGCGTGAAACCATTTTTAAAAATTATCATAACAGTGGTTTTTCTATTACATCCCCATCTAAAATAAGTGACACAGTATTTGAAACTTTAATCGGAATTAACGATACAACTTCATACTTCCCTAAAACATATCTTGTAAGATTTGATGTCAAAAATCACGATACTATTCAAATGAGACCTGTTAATATGAATACAGACACAGTTACCATTAGGACTTATACGAGACTCAAAAATGGTGATTATGTTTTTGTAGCTAAACAAGTGGCAAGCATTCAACAATACAATAATCTTATTTTGATGCGATGCGATAGTAACTTAAATCGTATTTGGTATAAAGAATACTCATGGGATGGATTAGCCATGCCGTTATCTGTTACATTTACTGCCAATAATCAGATTTTAGTTAGTGGGCATAAATACGATTCACTTTGGATAGGCTTTTTCGATTATAGTTGGTTAATGAGGTTGGATATGCAAGGGAATATAATTTATGAAAAGCAGTATGGAGTTAGTCCCATATTTTCATATTCATACAATTTAGAGTTACCCAGTGGAAATATATTACTGTATGGTGAAGGGAGGAATTCAGTAACGACCAGAGCTGCTTCAATAAGTAAAGTAACTGCAAATGGTGATTCTCTATGGAGTCGTACTTACAGCAATATTGATCCAATTTGGGGCGTACAACCTACGGCTGGTAATACATTTGTTTTTACGGCTAGTGCAAGGTTACCTTCTTATGGAAATCAGGTAGGAACAATATTTAAAACAGACTCAAATGGAAATATACTTTGGCAACGATATTATTACACAAGCTATCATGACCACTATTTAAATTCGATTAAGCATACCATTGACGGCAAAGGTTTTTTAATGACTGGAATTTGTTTGGACACAACTGCTGTAAAAGGAGCACAAAATGGATGGCTGATTGTTGCCGATAGTTTTGGATGTATTCAACCCGGTTGTCAATTACACGATTTGGTTCAGGAAATAAATCCATTTAAAAAGTCAGATTATCTAACTGTTTTTCCTAATCCATTTACTAATCAAACAACAGTTAAATATACCTTGCCTGAATATTTAGTTGATGCAGAAATATTATTGATGAATAGCGATGGAAAAATAATCAATACACATGAAATCAAAAATCAACATAACGGAAAAGTTGAAATAAATTGTAGCGAATGTGCAGAAGGAAATTATTACATCATGCTAAAAGCAAATGGCAGATTACAAGAGTCGAAAAAAGTGGTGCTGAATAAGCAGTGATTTAGTTTCTATTTCCATGAGTTAAATCACATGGCAATAAATCATGCAATGGCAGCCAATTCTAAATTATAATTATGTATTCTTTAACAAGAAATGTTATTTTTGATTAGATAAAAAAGAAATGACGTTTATTCATTTTAAAACCGAAACATACGAGCAAGCCCAAATGCTTGAACAGCTCTTAACAAACATCAATTTTGTTCACGATGTAGAAGTGAATAAAGATGAATTGAATGATTTTACCATCTCGAAGCTTGAAGAAAGTGCTGCATTGTACAAAAAAAATCCGGCAAGTTTTAAAAGCTGGGGTGATGCAAAAAAAGATCTGCTTAATAAAATATGAGTTTTACGATTCTATTATCACCTATTGCCGAAGAGGAATTGTACGATTCGGCTTTGTGGTATAATATTAGAAAAGCAAAACTTGGCAATGAATTGGTTGAAGAAGTTGACACCACTTTGCAAAAAATTTTATCAAACCCTCAGCAGTTTAAAACTGTTTATAAAAATTTCAGAATGGCGCTTACCAAACGATTTCCTTTTGAAATATTTTATGAAATTGACGATGAGATAATATTAGTTCATCATATATTTCATGCCAGTCGCAATTCAAAGGTTTGGAAGAAATTATAAATAGCTATTGATGCTAAGGTTTATGTTATAAAAATTGTTTTGTAACTTATTTCCCTTCCTTCTTTTTTATTTCATCAAAAACTTTTGGTTTATAATGCAAAAATTTAGGGTTTTAAAATCCCATCAAAAATCATTTATCTTTGAAATCTAATTTAGAAATCCTTTTTACAAATGTCGTCAACCGAATTAATACAAAAATTAGATGAGGTAATGCCACAACTCCGCAAGCAGTTTGGGGTTGATGAAATAGGTTTGTTTGGTTCGCAAGTTAGAAATGAAGGAAAAGAAAACAGTGATATTGATATTTTGGTTAAGCTTAATGAACCAAGTTTTATCAAACTTGCCGGACTTTTAAATTTTCTCGAAAACCTATTCGGTAAAAAAGTTGACATTACAACAAAGCATAAAAATTTATCTCCTCGCTTTTTAAATCAAATTGAAAAGGAAATTATTTATGCCCACTGAGAAACTTAAGAATGATATTCTTTTCATTATTGAGCATATCAATGAAATTGAATCGTATTTTGAAGAAATAAATAATCCAAACGATTTTGTAAATTCAAAACAAGGAAAAGCATTTTACGATGCTATACTGATGCACTTACAGGTGGCTGGTGAAATTTTGAAACGTGCTTTCAAAGAAAACGAGAACCTCTTTCAAGCTTATACAGAAATTCCGTGGAATGAAATCATTCGTTTGCGTGATCTTATTTCACACAACTACGACAAACTCGAATATGAAATAGTGTTTGATATTTGCAAAACCAATATAAAGCCGCTTCATATCGTGCTTTTAAAAATTGCTGAGCGTTTGTAATTTATTTCCCTTCCTTCTTTTTTATCTCATCAAAAACTTTTTCCATTTTAAAAACATAGTCTAAACTATCGTCAATTAAAAAATGAAGTTCGGGAATAACGCGAACTTGTTTCCGAATTTTTAATGCCAGTTCGTGGCGAATTTCTTTTGAGTGTTTATTTATCGTTGCCAATAATTCTTCGTTATTTTTAGCTTGCAAAAAACTGAGGTAAACTTTTGCATAACCCAAATCGGGCGAAACCATTACACCGCTAACGGTGATGAAAGCGTTGCCAAATAATGAAGAACGCATTTGCAGAAAAATATCTGCCAATTCTTTCTGAATAACTTTTCCAAATTTTTCCTGCCTGATACTCATGCTGCAAATATGAATGTTTAATTGCTAAACACGAAATACCATTTTCCGAATAAATCACAGATATTTGCCCGCACCTAAACTCGGGTAAATTATTTTAGTTGATGAAAGGATTCATAAAAATTTTAACATACGTAGGACCATACAAACGATTTGCGTTTCTCAATATTCTTTTCAATCTTCTTTCGGCAATAGCAGGATTATTTTCAATCACGCTCATCATGCCTTTCTTAAAAATACTTTTCGACCCTAATAAACTGGTAACCATAAAACCTGAGTTTGCCTTTAAGTTCGATCCGTTATACAACACTTTTCTTTTTTACCTCTCAAAAATAATTGTACAACGTGGCCCCGAAGTGGCTATTCTCTCTGTATGCGGATTATTGATTGCGATGGTTATCATCAAAAATTTGTTTCGTTATCTGGCTTCCTATTACATGGTTCCGTTGCGTAATATGGTTGTTCGTGACATTCGCAGCAACATGTTTCAGCATATTTTAATTTTACCGCTTTCGTATTTTTCAACCGAACGAAAAGGCGATTTACTCACCCGCATGTCGAGCGATGCACAAGAAATTGAAGTATCAATTATGAGTACGCTCGAAGCCATGTTTCGCGAACCATTAACGATAATTATTTCGCTAGTGTTGCTCATTTTTATGAGTCCGATTTTAACCTTGATTGTTTTTCTTTCGTTGCCGGTTATTGGTTTTTTTCTTGGAAAAGTTACCCGCAATTTGCGCAAGCAAACCAAGCAAGGACAGGAAAGGCTCGATACATTGATGTCACTTTTCGAAGAGTCGTTGATGGGTGTTCGTATTATCAAAGCATTTAACTCGCAGGCATTTTTTAATAAACGTTTTAACGAACAAAACAATCAGTTTACAAAAATTTACATCCGAGGAAACCGCATGCTTGATGCTGCTTCACCACTTTCAGAAACGTTAAGCGTAATGGTTTTAGCCGTTGTTTTATGGTTTGGAGCCAAGATGGTTTTATCATCCGACCCATCATTAACAGCCGATATTTTTATCGGATTTATTGGCGTTTTTTCGCAAATCATTCCACCGGCAAAAGCTTTCTCAACAGCTTATGGACGAATGCAACGCGGTTTAATTTCGATTTCACGAATTGAAGAAGTTTTACAGAGCGAAGAAAAAATTACACAAAAAGAAAATGCAAAACCAATCAATCAATTTAACAATTGCATCGAGTTTAAAAATGTTAGTTTCTCGTACAACAACGAACCTGTATTAAACAATATCAACCTTAAAATAGAAAAAGGTAAAACCGTTGCGCTTGTAGGTCCTTCGGGTGCGGGCAAATCAACACTTACCGATTTGGTTCCACGTTTTTATGATCCAATTAATGGTATTGTTTCGATTGACAATATTGATATCCGCGATTATAAAATTCTCGACCTTCGATACATGATGGGAGCTGTTACACAAGAATCAATTTTGTTTAACGACACCATTTATAACAATATCGCTTTTGGTAAAACGGATGTTACACTCGCTGAGATTGAAGCTGCTGCCAAAATTGCCAACGCTCATGAATTTATTTTGCAAACCGAAAACGGTTACGAAACAAATATTGGTGATAGAGGAAATAAATTGAGTGGTGGACAAAAACAACGCATCAGCATTGCACGAGCTATTCTCACCAATCCCGATATTTTAATTTTAGATGAAGCAACATCTGCTCTTGATACAACCTCTGAAAGACTTGTACAAGAAGCGTTATCAAATGTAATGAAAGGGCGCACTACGATTGTGATTGCGCACAGGTTAAGCACCATTCAAAATGCCGATATGATTGTGGTTCTCGAAAAAGGAAAAATTGTGCAAACTGGAACGCACACAGACCTTATCCAGCAAGACGGATTATACAAAGAGTTGCACGGCTTACAAAAACTCACAGAAGGTTAAGTTATTTTTTTCTTTTAAAAACCTATTTTCGCTCGCTGATGTTAGTAGTAAAATGGTTTTTCATTTTAAAACTCATATCTGTTAGTATATGAATCTTTCAGAAATAAAATACGGACAAAAGGCAACTGTGGTAAAAGTTTGTGATAATGAACTTTCCTTAAAGTTGATGGAGATGGGTTTGCTTCCTGGCGAAACCGTTTCGCTCGAAAATATTGCTCCGTTTGGCGACCCTATTGCGATTCGTGTTGGCGAGTACAAAATGTGTTTACGTTTGGAAGATGCATCATTCATTGAAATAAAACTTACCTCGTGATCAAAAACCTGTCAGTTGCATTAGTTGGAAACCCAAACAGCGGAAAGACTTCTCTTTTCAATGCTTTAACAGGATTGAATTATAAAGTGAGTAATTTTCCAGGAACAACCGTTGAGAAAAAAATTGGCGTTTGTAAACTGTCCGATAATAAAAAAGCAGAACTCATTGATTTACCGGGAACATATAGCTTGTATCCAAAATCGGCAGATGAAGTGGTTACTTACGATTTACTCAGAAACAGTCCTGAAACAAATTACCCAGATTTGGTTTTGTTTATTGCCGATGCCTCAAACCTCAAAAGAAATTTATTACTCCTTTCGCAAGTTGCCGACCTAGGCGTTCCTGTAATCCTGGCACTCAACATGGTTGATATTGCCGAAAGGCGAGGTATATTTTATGATGAGAAATTATTGTCGAATGCGCTTAACATACCTGTTGTTTCAATCAATGCAAGAAAACGCACAGGTGTTCATGAAATAAAAAAAATACTGCTTGAAGAGCACCATAACACCGTTAAATATTTCGACCCCGAATTTCCTCAACCTGATTTTATAGAAAAAATTTGTGCCATCACCGATAAAAAAAATCACTATGCTGCATTGCAGTATGCAATCAATGCATCCATTTTTACCACAACAAAATCAAAGGAAATAAAAGAGCTTTTTGAGAAATATCATTTTGATGCAAGGGCTTTTCAAGAAAAAGAAATTTTACACCGATACAGGGTAATTGATGATGCAGTTCGCATTAGCAGAAAACAAAAAGAAGGCTCATTTACAAAGTCGTTAACCAAAAGTGCCGACAAAATTTTAACACATCGTTTTGCCGGATTGTTTCTTTTTCTGCTTCTGATGTTTTTGGTTTTTCAGGCAATTTTTTCATGGAGCAGTTATCCAATGTCGTGGGTTGAAATTGCTTTCACAAAATCATCAGAGTTCATTGCCAGCTCTTTGCCTACCGGTATTCTAAACGATTTAATTGTACATGGCGTTTTAGCCGGATTAAGTGGCGTAATGGTGTTTTTACCTCAGATAATTATCCTTTTCGCGTTTATAGCAATACTTGAGGATGTTGGCTATATGGCACGTGTCGGTTTTATCATGGATAGAATAATGCGCCCATTTGGGTTAAACGGAAAATCAATTGTTCCGCTAATTGGCGGAATGGCTTGTGCTGTTCCAAGTATCATGTCGAGCCGCAGCATCGAAAATAAAAAAGAGCGCCTCATTACTATATTGGTAACTCCACTAATGAGCTGTTCAGCAAGACTTCCTGTTTATGCACTATTAATTTCTATGCTTGTTCCTGATGGCTCAAGTTGGGGCCCTTTTAATTTGAAGGGTATTATATTGATGTTGATGTATGTTATTGGTTTTGCTGCTGCGATGTTCAGCGCTTTCATTTTCAAATATTTTGTAAAAGCAGAAACAAAAAATCATTTTCTGATGGAATTGCCCGGTTACAAACTTCCAGTTATACAAAACATTCTGATAATTCTTTACGATAAAGGAAAAGCATTTGTTTGGGGTGCCGGTAAAATAATTGTTGCTGTATCAGTCATTCTGTGGGCATTAGCATCTTTTGGTCCGAGTGATAAAATGCAGTCAATTGATAAAAAATATGCCGAAGTTTTATCACAGCCAAATCAAAATATTGAAGCCATAAAAACCCAAAAATCATCCGAAAAACTACAGGCATCGTATGCTGGAGAATTTGGAAAGTTGATAGAACCCGCTATTCGTCCACTTGGATTCGATTGGAAAATTGGTATTGCTTTACTCACATCACTTGCAGCCCGCGAAGTCTTTGTGGGCACTATGAGTACGATTTATAGTGTTGGGGGAAATGGTAGTATTGATGACCTTAGTTCGATACAGCACAAAATGAGTATCGAAACGGATTCTGTTACAGGTAAACCTGTTTATTCAACTGCTACAGTTCTGTCTCTCTTAATTTTTTATGCTTTTGCTCTTCAATGTATGAGCACTGTTTCAGTAGTTCGTACTGAAACCAAAAGCTGGAAATGGGCAGGGGTTCAGTTTGTTTATATGACCGCATTGGCTTATTTGAGTTGCCTTTTGATTTTCCATATTGTTAGTTAATCGCACATTAACTGCGCCTTGAAACATTATGCTGTCTTTTTACGTTAGTACATAAAGAATCATTTTTGACTTTAAGTATCTGTTCTTAAATAGTTTAACTCTTCACAGTTGCTTTTTAGGTAAAATGATATATCTTTTCACGAAATTCGCAACCCATTTAAAAAATTCAGTTAGCTAAAAATAATATATGAGGCAGCTCAAAATAAGTAAGCAGTTTACCAATCGTGAAAGCAAGTCTTTAGATAAATATCTGAATGAGATTAGTAAAGTGAGCATGATTGACGCTCAAGAAGAGGTAGAACTAGCACGAAGAATCAGAGAGGGTGATCAAGTAGCTTTGGAAAGACTTGTAAACGCAAACTTGCGTTTCGTGGTTTCTGTTTCTAAACAATATCAAAACCAAGGATTAACATTAGGTGATTTAATCAACGAAGGAAACTTAGGCTTAATCAAAGCGGCAAAACGTTTTGACGAAACCCGTGGATTTAAATTTATTTCTTATGCTGTTTGGTGGATTCGCCAATCAATTTTACAAGCTTTGGCCGATCAATCTCGTATTGTTCGTTTACCGTTAAATAAAGTTGGATCGATTGGTCGTATTAGCAGTACTTCTGCACGATTGGAGCAACGTTTAGAGCGCGAACCAACAGTTGAAGAGATTGCACTTGAAATGGATATTCCGATTATTGAAGTGGAGAACGCTTTACGTTCAACTGGACGACATCTTTCTATTGACGCACCATTAACAGAAGGTGAAGACAATACGCTTCTTGGTATATTGGATAACAATGACGAACCTCGTCCTGATATCCAATTAATAAACGAATCGCTTCAAAAAGAAATTAACCGTGTTATCTCAACGCTTTCTGATAAAGAAAAAGATGTGTTGAAATTTTACTACGGATTAGACGGTGGGCCTGCTCATACACTTGAAGATATTAGCGAAAAAATCGGATTAACGCGTGAACGTGTTCGTCAGATTAAAGAAAAGGCGCTACGCAGATTGCGCAAATCTTCAAAGAGTAAAATATTAAAATCATACTTAGGTTAAACATATTTTGTTCATTAAAATGAAACATCTGTTGAAACTTTCGGCAGATGTTTTTTATTTCAGTCGCTCAAAACTTTAGATTTGTATGGTACAAATTTTAATGAAATCTAATCTTTTCAAATAAATATTGATGAGCAATTTTCGCCCTTCGGGAATATCATTACCTACGGTTGTTAAAAATCTATTAATCATAAACGGACTTTGTTATTTAGCTAACGTAGTTCTTGAAAGCCGTTTTAACATTAGTCTTAATGAGCTATGCGGTTTGTATTATCCCGAATCACATTACTTCAAACCATTTCAATTGGTTACACATGTATTTATGCATGGAAGTTTCATGCATTTATTTTTCAATATGTTTTCGCTTTGGATGTTTGGAAGTGTTTTGGAAAATTACTGGGGACCGAAACGTTTTTTCATCTATTATTTTGTTACAGCATTAGGCGCTGCTTTTTTACACACTGGTGTAAATGCATACGAGGTAAATAAAATAAAGACCGAAGTTGCCGCATACCAATCGAACCCGAGTTACGATGCATTTATATCATTTCAAAATAAAGATATCGGACTTTCGGAAAATGAAGGATTCCAACAATTTATCCAGGAGTGGCATATGCAAAAAGACAATCCGATGTTTATTAAAAACTCGCTTGAAATTGCTGATGCCATCGTTCAGCGTAAAATGAATGTGCCCACAGTTGGTGCATCAGGGGCGGTTTTTGGTTTGTTACTTGCATTCGGAATGTTGTTTCCAAACACCGAACTGATTATGCTTTTTTTTCCAATTCCGGTTAAAGCAAAATACTTTGTAATGATTTATGGAGCGATGGAATTATTTCAGGGTATATCAAATAACCCAAGCGATAATGTTGCACATTTTGCTCATTTGGGAGGAATGTTATTTGGTTTCATTTTAATAAAATATTGGAATAAAAAACGAAAGGATATGTTTTATTAATACCATGAATATTATTGACGATATCAAATACCGTTTTAAAAACGATAATGCCGTTAACCGAATCATTTTAATAAATGTTGGGGTATTTATTTTTGTTTCGCTGGTGAATGCTGTGCTGTTTTTGATGAATGAAAACAATTCGTTTTTTCCTGTTATCATCAAGTACCTAATGCTTCCTGCATCTTCTTATAATTTTATTTTACAACCTTGGAGTATCATCACGTATATGTTTTTACATGATGGTTTTATGCATATACTTTTTAATATGCTATGGTTGTTTTGGATAGGAAATATTTTGCACGAATACTTAGGAAACAAAAGAGTTTATGCCACATATTTTGGTGGTGGCGTATTTGGTGGTTTACTTTACATAATCTGTTACAACTTGTTTCCTGCCTTCAGTTCTAGTTTGCATTCATCATACGCAATTGGAGCGTCAGCTGGTGTTTTAGCTGTGGTGGTGGCTACAGCATCTTTATTACCTGAATATCCAATTCAGTTGTTTTTATTTGGTTTGGTTAGGTTAAAATGGCTTGCACTTGCAACAGTGTTGCTCGACTTAATAAGTATTCCAACTAGCAATGCTGGTGGACATATTGCACATATTGGCGGAGCTATTTTTGGCTACTTTTACATAAAATATATTTACGGAAAACTAAATTTACCCGATTGGTTAACTTCGATTTTTATAACAAAACAAAAACTAAAAGTACATTATTCACCAAAAGAAAAAAGGCAAAATTTGAATACTGAAATAACACAAGAAGACGTTGATGTAATTTTGGATAAGATTTCTAAATCGGGATATGAAAGTTTGAATAAAAAAGAAAAAGAAATTCTGTTTAAAGCCAGTAAAGACTAATGTTTATCGTTCACCGCATCATATTTGTTTTAAATGCACTTTTTATCGTGCTGTTACTTGTTTCATATCTTGCACCATATGTTAGCCCACAAATATTTTGGCCCATTGCTTTTTTAGGTCTTGCCTATCCAGTATTGCTCGTCACTAATTTGTTATTTATTATTTACTGGATTATTTTTTTTAAGCTTAAATTTTTGTTTTCGCTTGCGGCAATTATTTGTGGCTTTCATTTCATACCATACTTTGTTCAGCTCAATGCAAAAAAAACAAACGATTACACAAACAGCATTCGTTTGATGAGTTTTAATATAAAATATTTTGGTGCTTATGATGGAAAAAAAATCGATGATGCTGATAAATTTTTTGAAATACTCCAAAAGGTTGACCCTGATGTTTTATGTTTTCAAGAATTTAAAAACGAAGGAACAAATGTAGAATCACCCGTTTTTAAAAAGCTGTTCAAAACACTAAAAAATTATTATCACTACAACACTTGCTTCGACAAAAGAGGTTTTAACAGTGGTAATAGTGTTGTTACATTCTCGCGATTTCCGATTATCGATTCTGGTGAAGTTGAACACGAAAAAGGCATCAATAATTTTACTGTGTACACAGATATTATTGCCCATGATGACACTGTTCGTATCATTAACGCTCATTTAAAATCAATTCATTTTGAAATACCTGATTACAACGCTATTCAAAAACTTGACATTGATAATGATTCTTCGGTAGTAAAATATTCGAATATTACACGAAAACTTAAAACAGCATTTATTGATCGTGCCAAGCAAGCATCTCTTATCCGCGATTTTATAGATGCGTCTCCTTATAAAATTATTCTGTGTGGGGATTTTAACGACTCACCAACTTCTTACGCATTCAGAACTATTAAAGGAAACATGAAGGATGCTTTTTCGGAAGCCGGATCTGGGCTTGGAAGAACTTATGTTGGCCCTATGCCTTCATTTCGAATTGATCAAGTTATGCTTGATCCTTCATTTACTGTTTTTAATTATTATGCAAAATCATTCGATTTTAGCGACCATAAAATGGTTACTTCAACAGTAAAAATTAAGTGATAAGAGTTGACAAATATGGAAACTCAGAAAGAAATATTTAATCTGTTAGTAATTACTTCTCCCGATATTTTTCCTGGTGAAACCAACTACATTAATTTCATTTTAGATAATGGAGCTAGAGCTGTATACATCAGAAAAGAAAATTATTCGAACATCAATCTAACAAGCTTTTTTAAAGAAATAAAAACAGAACATCATCAAAAAATAATTCTTCCTTTTTCCATTATTGATGCGTTGGTTTATGAAAACTATAGACCAATCATTCATTTCAAAGAAAAAGATCGAACCGCAGAAAACTTAAGTCAATTGCCCAATAACGCAACACTTTCGACTTCTATTCATGAATTTTCTGAGTTAGAAAACTTAACAGAAAATTATAAATATGTTTTTTATAGTCCTGTTTTTGAAAGTATCAGCAAACCAAATTATAAACCGAAAATAACATTAGAAGAAATACAAAAGGATTTAGGCAATAGGGAAAAGGGAATAGAGGGATTAATTGCTTTAGGAGGTGTGAGCTCCGAAAATATTTTACAAATAAAAAACGCTGGTTTTAATGGTGCAGCTTTGCTCGGTTCAATTTGGAATGATGAGAATCCGAAAGAAAGATTTTTGAAAATTATTTCAAAAATCTTTTAAACCATTTTTTAGGTTCACTAAATTTTTAAATCCCTTTTGTTTTAGTAATTCAATTGCTTTTTTGCTTCGCATACCGCTTTGGCAATGGATGATAAGAGGAAGCGTTGTTGAAATCTTATCAAGATTATTTTCTAATTCATTTAATGGAATTAATACACCACCAATGTTTTTTATTTCATATTCGTGAAGCTCTCTTACGTCAATGAGTTGAAATTTTTCTCCTGATTGTATTTTCATTTTTAATTCATCTGCTGTAATTTCTTTCATCTCACTTTCACAAAAAAAATCATAATCCGAAAGTGTTTTGATGTTTTTATTTTCGGCAACAGTTGAAAAGCCAAATGTATTAAACTGCATTGTTAATGAATCAAACACCAATAATTTTCCGCTTAACACTTCTCCGTTTCCGATAATCATTTTAATCGTTTCATTCGCCATCAAGCAACCAACTATTCCTGGTAAAACACCTAGCACACCTACTTCTGCGCAGTTCGGAATATCTCCCGGCTCAGGATATAAACAACGGTAAGTTGGTCCATCGTTATAATTAAATACAGAAATTTGCCCTTGAAATTTATAGATTGAACCAGATACAAATGGCTTGTTCAAAATCACACAAGCATCGCTTACCAAATAGCGTGTTGCAAAATTATCAGAGCCATCAATAATGATTTCAAAATCAGAAAACAACTGCAATGCGTTTTCGGAATTGAGGTAAGAAACCATCGGAATTATTTTGATGAACGAATTGAGTTCCGATAATTTTTTCGCAGCGATATCCGCTTTATTTTTTCCAACCTCATTTGATGAATATAAAATCTGTCTATGCAAATTACTCTCATCAACCGTATCCGAATCAACCACACCAATTGTTCCAACTCCTGCTGCTGCAAGATATTGCAACAACGGGCAACCTAACCCACCGGCACCAACAACCAATACTTTTGCATGCTTTAATTTTTGTTGTCCTTCCAAACCAATTTCAGGTAGGATGATATGACGGTTATACCGTTTTAACTCATGCGGATTCAGCATCGTAATTTGCATTTGTTAGGCAACTATCCCAATCTTTCCATACAGGTTCGTAGCCTTGTTGTTTCAACATTTCAGCAATTTGTTCAGTGGAACGTTCATCAGAAATATGAAATTGTTCCAATGATTCGGGTTCAACAGCATAACCACCGGGATTAGTTTTTGAACCGGCACTCATACTTGTAATTCCAAGTTTGATAATATTGTTACGGAAAATTTCATCTTCTCTGGTTGAAATGGACAATTCTATTTCACCATTAAAAATCCGATAAGCACAAATCAGTTGAACCAATTCTTTATCACTCATAATCACTTTGGGCAATACCACTCCTTCTGCCGGACGAAGCCTTGGAAATGAAATAGTATATTTTGTTTGCCAGTATTTTTTCTCGAGATAATTTAAATGAAGAGCATTGAAAAAAGAATCTGTTCTCCAATCTTCCAAACCAATCAGCACTCCTAAACCAATTTTATAAATCCCTGCTTTGCCAAGTCTGTCGGGAGTTTCGAGGCGGTAATCGAAATTTGATTTCCTTCCTTTTGTATGATGAATATTGTAATCGGCTTTGTGATACGTTTCCTGATAAACCAAAACAGTGTTCAACCCTTCAGCAATTAATTCTTCATATTCATGTTGATCGAGCGGTTGCACTTCAACAGAAATATGCGAGAAAAATGGTCGTACTAATTTGATAGCATTTTTCAAATACGGAACACCAACTGTTTGATTTGCTTCACCTGTTACAAGCAATACATGATCATACCCAAGCATTTTTATTGCTTCCACTTCTTTCAAAATTTCGGCATCTGTTAATGTTTTTCTTTTGATATGATTATCGAAACTGAAACCACAATACGTACAAATATTTTGGCATTCGTTTGAAAGGTAAAGCGGCACATATAATTGAACTGTTTTACCAAACCGTTTTCTGGTAAGCTGCTGACTAAGCTGTGCCATCTTCTCCAAATGAGGCATTGCTGCTGGTGATATGAGCGCCTTGAAATCTTCAAGAGTTCTGTTCTCTTTTTGCAAAGCATTCAATACATCTGCTTCGGTTTTCGAATAGATACTTGCTTTTACATCGTCCCAATTATAAGTGTTGAATATTTCTTTAAATTCCATTTTTATTTCTCGCTGATCTCGCGGATACCGCAGATTTTTTTATAATTTATTTACTATTCTTGTGATACCATCCGAAATATTATCGGTATTAAAATTTACTAAAATGCCCAATTTTCTATCTGTAAGTTTCAAATAGGTGAGCAACTGTTTGTGATGAACCGGTGCTAAAATCTCAACAGATTTTATTTCAATAATTACTTTGTCATTGATTAATAAATCTATTCTAAAACCCAAATCTAATTTCACACCATCGTAATAAACCGGTACAGCAACTTGCGATTCAACTTGCAAGCCATCTTTCATTATTTCATACTTGAGAGTGGCTTCATATACAGATTCCAGCAATCCTGGTCCAAGCGAATTGTATACTTTAAAAATCGCTCCTCTAATTATATATGAAATTTCATTTTCGTTCATTTCAATTAAGTTTTCTCTGCGTAAATCTGCGAAATCTGCGAGAGTACTTTTCGCTAATCTAAAAATGCTGTTAACGGACTGCTTGCTTCGGCATAATTTTTTGGTCGTGCAAGTTTTGCTTCGTAAGCCATTCTTCCTGCTTCAACAGCAAGTTTAAATGCGTTTGCCATTTGAATCGGATTCTCCGAAACTGCAATTGCGGTATTCACCAGCACAGCATCAGCTCCCATTTCCATTGCTTCGGCAGCATGTGATGGAGCGCCAATTCCGGCATCTACCACCACAGGAATTTTACTTTGCTCGATAATGATTTCCAAAAAATCTTTAGCGCGTAATCCTTTATTACTTCCAATTGGTGCACCTAAAGGCATCACCGCTGCAGTTCCAACTTCTTCCAAACGCTTACACAAAACCGGATCAGCATGAATATAAGGCAACACGATGAAACCTAATTTCACTAACTCTTCGGCAGCTTTTAATGTTTCGATAGGATCGGGTAAAAGGTATTTCGGATCAGGATGAATTTCTAATTTTATCCAATTTGTTTCTAAAGCTTCACGAGCAAGTTGCGCAGCAAAAACTGCTTCCTTAGCTGTTCGCACTCCAGAGGTATTTGGCAACAAATTAAATTGTGGATGTAATAAATGTTTTAAAATATCATCTGCACCATTTTTAGTGTCGACACGTTTTAAGGCAACAGTTACAAGCTCGGAACCGGATGCTAACAATGCTTCTTCCATCAAAATGGATGAAGAAAATTTTCCTGTTCCCGTAAATAATCGTGAGTTAAATATTTTTCCTGCTATGATTAATTTTTCCATTTCATTTTAAATAGATTGTGAATTTTGTTTGTGATATTTTGATATTGTTTGCACGAATTGTTCTGCTGATTCTGATTTGTTTTCTGCTAAATTGATTGCTGATGAAACAGCAATTCCATGAATTCCTAGTTCTAGCAACGATTGAATATCGTCAACTTTAATTCCGCCAATTGCGATAAATGGAATTTGTAAAGACGTTTCATGAAATGTTTCTACGATATTTTTGATACCTTCAATACCCAAAATATCACTCAAATCATTTTTTGTTGAGGTAAATCGGTACGGACCGATTCCTATATAATCAACCTTGTTTTCAATTTGAAATTTTGCTTCATCAAGGTTATGAGCAGTACCTCCGATGATAAAATTTTCACCCAATATTTTTCTCGCTTCTTTGGGGTTCATGTCATTCAATCCAAGATGAACACCATCAGCACCAATTTCTTTTGCAAGAGTTACATTGTCGTTGATGATGAATGTTGCTCCATATTTTTTGCAAATTTTTTGCGTTTCGAGAGCGGCTTTTTCAAATTCCCGATAGTACGCCCTCTCCCCTTTCGGTGGAGAGCTGGAGAGGGGGCTTTTCACTCGCAACTGCACCCAATTAACTCCACCTTTGCATGCAAATTCTGCTAGCTCAGCATGTGAATATTTTTCTGTTTCTTGGGTGATATATTGTAAACGCGAAATCATTTTTTCTTTTTAGTTACACGTTTTGTTTTATCCGTTTTTGCAACACCTTTTTCAATTTTATAAATATGACTCATCTCTGAATTATCACGAACTGTTAAATTCAAATCTTTTATTATTCCGTTTGCTACATCGTAAACCCAACCATGAACATGTGGTCTGCCATGCTCTTCCCAGGCATTTTGGATGATGGATGTTTTGCATAAGTTATAAACTTGTTCCACTACGTTCAGCTCTGTTAATCTTCTGTCGCGTTGGTCAAGATCTTTAATTGCATCGAGTTCTTCTTGGTGTAAACGATACACATCTTTGATGCTTCTTAACCAATTATCAATCATTCCACCGAAATTATTTTTGCTCATTGCTGCAGCAATTCCTCCGCAGTGATAATGACCACATACGATTACATGTTTTACGTGCAAAATATTCACGGCAAAATCGAGTACACTTAGCAAATTGGTATCAGTATGAATCACCATATTTGCAATATTGCGATGTACAAAAATTTCTCCCGACATGGTTCCTGTAATTTCATTTGCAGGAACACGGCTATCTGAACAGCCTATCCAAAGCACTGGTGGTTGTTGCCCTTTTGAGAGTCGTTTAAAAAAAGTTGGATCGTCTTCCATCTTTTTTGTTACCCATTTTTTGTTACCGCTTAGGAGTTTTTTATAAAGTTTTTCCATAATTATATTTTATGATAACCCAATAAATCTTTGTTGCTGATTAAAAATTCAGCCGTGTATTGTTTTGCTTTCATACAAGCACGATGCAATTTAAATCCTTTTGCGAGATTAGCAGTGATGGCTGATGACAGTACGCATCCTGAACCATGTTTGCCAATTTCCACTTTTTGTTTTGCCCGAAATGAAAACTCTTTTCCATCGGTTGTAAATAAAAAATCTCTGCCTAAATCTTTTTCATTATGACCACCTTTTAAAAACACATTGCAATATTTTGATAAATCTTTTGCTGCATTTTTTTCATCTTCCTCATCAGTCAACTTTTTTATTTCCTCAAAATTTGGTGTGATGAGATAAATGTTTTTGCAAATTGCTGAGATCAATTGTTTATCTATTTCACTATGAAAATCGAAGCCAGCGGTAGCTTTTAAAATCGGGTCCCAAATGATTTTAGGATTTGAGATGTTAGAATTAAGATGTAAGATTAGTTGATGAAGGACATCTAAATTTTCTATTAAACCAATTTTGATATACTCAAATTGAAATCGTTTTTGAAGAACGAGAATTTGTTCCATTATTTTTTCTAATGGTATCCATTCTACTTTCTCAAATTCACTATCATTCTGAATTGTTAATGCACTTACCACACCAAAACCATAAACTTTATTTGCCTCAAATGTTTTTATATCAGCAAGCACTCCCGCTCCACCGCTTGGATCGAAGCCGGCAATGGATAGAACGTTTGGACGTTTAGGGGTTGTTGTTTGTTGCTTGTTTGTCATTCGTTTTTTTCTCTCGCAGATAACGCAAATTTTCGCAGATTTTTTTTCTGCGTTAATCAGCGAAATCTGCGAGCTATTTTATTTTTTATAAATAAACTTCGCTTCCTTTTTCTTTGAATTTTTCCGACATGTCTTTCATTCCTGTTTCTAAAACTTCGTCTTCTTTCACACCATGCTTTTCGGCATATTCGCGAACATCTTGTGTAATCTTCATCGAACAAAAATGTGGTCCGCACATTGAACAGAAGTGTGCAATTTTTGCACCTTCAGCAGGCAAAGTTTCATCATGAAATTCACGAGCTGTATCAGGGTCTAATGAAACATTGAATTGATCATCCCATCTAAATTCGAAACGTGCTTTGCTCAGAACATTATCGCGGTATTGTGCACCTGGATGGCCTTTTGCAAGATCGGCAGCGTGAGCTGCAATTTTATAAGCAATCACTCCATCCTTCACATCCTTTTTATTCGGTAAACCCAAATGTTCTTTTGGTGTAACGTAACATAACATCGCTGTTCCAAACCAGCCAATCATTGCAGCACCAATGGCTGAAGTGATGTGGTCATATCCTGGAGCAATATCAGTTGTTAATGGACCAAGTGTATAAAATGGTGCTTCATGACATTCTTTTAATTGCTTGTCCATGTTAATTTTTATCATGTGCATTGGAATGTGTCCTGGTCCTTCAATAATTGTTTGTACATCATGTTTCCATGCAATTTTTGTTAGTTCACCCAAAGTTTCTAATTCACCGAATTGTGCTGCATCATTTGCGTCTGCAATGCAACCCGGACGTAATCCATCACCTAACGAAAAAGCAACATCATACGCTTTCATGATCTCACAAATTTCTTCGAAATGAGTGTATAGGAAATTTTCTTTATGATGAGACAAACACCATTTCGCCATGATACTTCCTCCTCGTGAAACAATACCTGTAATACGTTTTGCTGTCATAGGAATATAACGAAGCAATACTCCTGCATGAATCGTAAAATAATCAACGCCTTGTTCTGCTTGCTCAATTAATGTATCACGAAAAATTTCCCAAGTCAGATCTTCAGCTTTACCATTCACTTTTTCGAGTGCTTGATAAATTGGAACTGTTCCAACCGGCACCGGACAATTGCGAATAATCCATTCACGTGTTTCATGAATATTTTTTCCTGTTGAAAGATCCATTAATGTGTCACCGCCCCAACGACAACTCCATACAGCTTTCTCCACTTCTTCTTCGATGCTTGACGACACTGCGGAGTTTCCGATATTGGTATTTATTTTCACTAAAAAATTTCTTCCGATAATCATCGGTTCACTTTCAGGATGATTGATATTTGACGGAATAATTGCACGACCAGCAGCAACTTCATCACGCACAAATTCGGGAGTAATAAACCCTTGCGGAGTGTTTGCGCCAAAACTATTTCCTGGATGTTGATTCATTAATGGATTGTTGGCAATGCTCTCCAGACCTTGGTTTTCGCGTATGGCAATGTATTCCATTTCGGGAGTAATGATGCCTTGTTTAGCATAATACATTTGCGAAACATTCATTCCTTTTTTTGCTTTCAAAGGATTTTTTAAATGGTCAAAACGCAAATGGTCGAGCGATTTGTCGTTCAATCTTTTTCTACCGTATTCCGATGATTGCTCTTTTAATTCTTCAACATCACCACGTTTCAATATCCACGCTTCACGTAAGCGAGGCAATCCTTTTTTTAAATCTATTTTTATATTGGGGTCGGTAAACGGACCGCTTGTATCATAAACAGTGATTGGATTATTTTTCTCAACTTTTTCATTCCCATTATAATTGTGAACCGTATCCGTTAATTCAATTTCGCGCATCGCAACTTTGATATCATGAACTTTGCCGGGAATGTAAATCTTCTTTGATGCCGGTAATGGGTTTCTTGTAATTACTTCTGATTTTGGTGCTTCAGATTTTTGCATATTCTTTCTATTACTATTTTAATTTCTTTTATTCTCAACCACCTTGTGTGGCTGTTATGATGGTTATTTTGTCGTTTTCGTTTAGTTGGTATTTTTCCCACTCTGACTTTGGAATGACGGTATTGTTAACAGCAACAGCAATTCCTCTTTGAGATATTAAATTAACATCAGTCAAAACCTCAAAAAGATTTTTTGTTTGTGTTAAATTGTGTTCTTTATTATTTATAAATACATTCATCGTTTATTATAAATATTATGCGAAATTTTTTCTCGCAGAGTTTCGCTGATGTCTTCGCAGATTTCCGCAAAGTGAATTTTTTATCTGCGTGACTTTGCGTTTTTATCTGCGTTAATCAGCGTGAAATATTTTCATCACAAACAAACACAGAATAAATAAAATAAACTTCGGGAGTGGTTGGTAAATGAAGAGATATTCAAATCAATTTACTTTTTCCTTTCGCAGGGATTATCCTGTTCAGGTTCCGAGGGTATGTTCTCAGACTCCGATATATCGGAGACACCCCTAAAGTTGAATTCAAAAGTAGGGTTTTATTTGGCAACTGCAACTTAAAATTCTTGCTATATTTGTTATTGATTTTGCGCGGGTGGCGATCCCGATAGCTATCGGGAGGTAGACGCGCTGGTCTCAGAAGCCAGAGGGTAAAACTGTAGGAGTTCGAGTCTCCTTCCGCGCACAAAGTAAGCGGAAGAAAAGTTAGCCATAGGCTGATTTTTTTTGCATAGCAAAAGAGACGAGAAGTTTATCCCGTTTATTTTCGGGAAGTCTCCTTCCGCGCACAATTTTTTCAGAATCTTTTTATCGCATCAAAATCTTCAAGTTCAATATCGGGTGTAAGGTAATGGCTTTTTATCGGCTCATTTTTCATCAAGTCGGTGCTCAAATATTTTTTATTGCTATCGCTAAAAATAGTTACAACAGTTTTATCGGCACCATACATATTTTGTAATTTAACTGCACCTAAAAAATTTGCCCCTGATGAAATTCCAACAGCTAACCCAAGTTGATGCGCTAGTTTTTGTGCCATCAAAATGGAGTCGCCATCAGATGCCTGAACAACTTCATCCAGCTCATTTAGTTTTACTATTTCAGGAATAAACTCATCTGAAATTCCTTGAATACGATGTGACCCCACTTTGTGTCCGGTTGTAAGTGTGGGCGACTCCTCGGGTTCTAACGGATGAACTTTTATTTTTGAATCGACATCTTTCAAAAAATCTTTCATCCCCATTACTGTTCCACCAGTTCCTACTCCAGCAACAAAAGCGTCAACACTTTTTTCAATCGATTGTAATTGTTCCCAAATTTCGGGACCTGTGGTTAAGTAATGTGCTTTTGCGTTGTATAAGTTTTTAAATTGCTGTGGAAGAAAAATATTGTCATTCTCTCTTTTCATTTTTTCGGAAAGCGCAATACTTCCTAAAAAACCACCTTCTTCTTTTGTAATCAAAATAATTTCTGCCCCTAAGCTTTGAATGATATCCATTCGCTCTTTACTCAACCAATTTGGCATAATTATTTTAACCGGATGACCCAAAGCTTTTCCGATTGCAGCAAAGGCAATTCCTGTATTACCGCTTGTTGCTTCAACAATGACATTACCTAGTTTTATCGTTTCGTTTTTGTACGACTGCTCTAAAATATACAGAGCCATTCGGTCTTTAATGCTTCCGGTTAAATTATAATGTTCACTTTTTGCATATATGGTTCGTGGCTCATTTTTATATGTGTAATTTATTTCGAGCATTGGCGTACTGCCTACCATTTTCCATAAATGATTTATCCTCTCAGGAATTTCGAGGTGATGGTGAAGGTGATTAATCATATATCTAAATTATTTTTAGGATTTAAAAGCCTTTTTGTTTTTAAATTAATCTGCTTTTTTACTCCGTATTTTAATGCATTTACATCAACATGTAAAATACGAGAAAGGCAAATTGACGATAAACTGTAAATTATTTTCTGACATAAATCATAAAACTATCTGACCCATATCAGGGTCATTGTTGCGTTTTTGCAGATATTTTGTATCAAACAATTTTATACCCTGCTCAATTAATCGAAACAACATCTATTATAAAAACTAATTAAGTATGATGTGTTAGCAAATGATAAAATAATTGATCAGTATCGGTTAAAGCTTGTAAAAAGTTTTAGACGTAAAAACCACCTGTTTTTATATGCACTAGCATTGCTAGCAATTGTGTCTCATGTGTTTTTTTTATATTCTATACGCACAACCGATTCTGATGGTTTTATGATTAACCAAAGTGGCAAACAGCGATTTCTTTCACAAGCTGTATCATTTCTTTCTTTGCAATTTATTAATTCAAAAAATGAACCCGCGCGACACGAAAATATCAGACAAAAACTTGTAGAAACTATAAATGAAATGAAAGCTAATCATGATTTTTTGGAGCACGACAAATCATCCATTTTAGCATTATATCATTCAAAATTTATCGACTCTATTTATTACAATGCTCCGGTGTTTTTAAATAATCAAGTTCATCGTTTTTTGGATGAAGCATATTATGTTTCGGAAGCTGAGGGTGATGATGTATCACACTCAAACCCACATTTAATTTATATTATTGAGTCATCTGCAGGTTTGTTAAAAGACCTAAATTTAATTACCAAACAATATGAAATTGAAAACAAAGATGAGATAGATAGCTTTTATTACAATCGAATATATTTTCTGATATTTTCATTGTTGCTCTATGCTTCTGTGGGTGTGTTTTATTTCCGCCCAATGACAAAACAAATAGATTCAAATCTTTCTGAGCTGAGCAAAAAAGAAAAAGAGATTGAAGAAATTAACGACAAACAAATTTCAACCATTATTGATGCACAGGAAAAAGAACGACAAAGAATTGCTACGGATTTACACGATGGATTAATTCAAACCCTCACAACAATTTCTTATAAAATAAACAACGCCATCGAAATGCGTCATGATGATTCTGATATCGGCAATATAAAAGGTATCAGTTTTTTAATTGACGAAGCCATTGACGAAACACGTAATATTGCTTATAGTATTATTCCTCCTTTATTAAAAGAATTTGGTTTAATCCCTTCGCTAAATTCGTTGTGTGTTCAGTTTAAAAACAACTTTGGCTTAACAGTTACTTTGCAGGTTTATGAGCTAAACAACAGGCTTGCAAATAATCTGGAACTAACATTATATAGAATAACACAAGAAGCTTTAAACAATGTTGTAAAATATGCTAATGCAAATAATGTGTGGATTCAATTGATTCGACATTCAGCTTCAATTGTATTAATTATTGAAGATGACGGTAAAGGGTTTGATGCAACTAGTAAACCTAACTTTAAAGGGTTGGGGTTGTTTAATATTGAAGAACGAACAAAGGCTTTTGGCGGAAACGTATCAATAAACTCAGCACCAAATCAGGGAACAGAAATAATGGTAGAAATTCCATTGGTTTAATTTTTTATTAAAATGAAAACATATAAGATTCTAATTGCCGATGACCATTCTATTGTGAGAGAAGGAATAAAAACCATGCTGAAAGATATTGAAGGGTTTGAAATTGTTGGAGAAGCTGAAAACGGTGTTGAAGCTATCGAACAAATAAAAAAACTATCTCCCGATATTTTTATTACTGATATTTCAATGCCTGAAATGTCGGGGATAGAAGCTATAAATATTATCAAAAAAAGTTTCCCAAACTTAAAAACGCTCATTCTTACCATTCATTCAGAAGAAGAATACATCGAACAAATATTCAAATCGGGAGCAACCGGTTGTCTCTATAAAAACGCAGGAAAAAACGAATTTGAACTAGCCATACGCTCTGTTGGAAATGGCGAAAATTATTATTGCCGAGGTTTGTCGAACGTTTTGCTAAAAGATTATTTCAATAAAAAAGATTTATCAAACGATGAGAAAAAAACATATCTCACGTTTCGTGAAAAGCAAATATTAAAACTAATTGCCGAAGAATATTCTAATAATGAAATAGCCGAAAAATTATTCATTAGTATAAGAACAGTTGAAACCCATCGTAAAAATATGATGCAAAAACTGAACCTTGAATCAACAATCGCTTTAATAAAATATGCCGTTCACGAGGGTATTATTAAAGTAGATTAGTTGCCACACCCTCTTTAATATTTTTCATTTTAAAATTTCATCTACGTAGTTTTTGGTATACCAAATTACCAAGAAACTTGTATGCTAATTCCACGTTTGTTGGTATTGTATCACCGCTTGTGTTCTCAATACTTTTGAATCATCAATTAAAACACCATGAATGAATTGTTGATTTCAATAAAGCATTCCATCAAAATAAAACAGAAATCAAATCTTATATAAAATGAAAAATGAAAAGGCTAACGGAGAACAAAACGAGAACCGCAGAAAATTTCTGAAACTAGGATTATTGGCTAGCGGCACGCTTGCTGCCGGTGTTGTTGGTCTCGAAAAAGTTCTTTCAAAAGAAGATCATGCAGTAGCTGATAAAACAGTTATGGGTAATGATGGCAAGATGTACAAAACAAATTCGAAAAATTTGAAAGAATGTTGTGCTGCTCCTGTTACAAATGAAGAATCAAGAAAAGGGATTGCGGGTAAAAAATTTGTAATGGTTTTTGATTTATCAAAATGTGACGGTTGCAAAAAATGTACTGAAGCATGTCAGGAAATGCATTACACAGAACCTGATCGCGAGTGGATCAAAGTTTTTAAAATGAAAGACTCTGAAACCACCGCTCCTTATTTTTTACCAAAACCTTGTTTTCATTGCGATAACCCTCCGTGTACAAAAGTTTGTCCGGTTAATGCAACATTTAAACGCCAAGATGGAATTGTTTTGGTTGACAACGAAAGGTGTATTGGTTGCCGTATGTGTATGGCAGCGTGTCCATATTCTACTCGTTTTTTCAACTGGTCACATCCAGTTCAAACAGCAGAAGTTGCTGCAATGAAATATTCACCTGAACAAGGTTTCCCAAGAAGAATGGGAACTGTTGAAAAATGTGATTTCTGTCCGGATATGTTACGTCAGGGAAAAATGCCAGCGTGTGTTAGTGGCTGCCCAATGAACGTAA